>NZ_JBCEWQ010000105.1:0-30453 GCF_038448545.1 Streptomyces sp. CLV115 | reverse complement strand
CCCGAACCCGCACCCACACACGCATCCGCACCGGAACCCGCACCCACACTCCCGACCCCCACCACCGCACCCGGCCAAGAGGCCCTCGCCGCGATCCTCGCGCGCCCCGACCGCGCCGTGATTGCGCTCGATTTCGACGGCACCCTCGCGGACATCGTCCCGGACCCGGAGCAGGCCCGTGCCCACCCCGGCGCCGTCGACGCCCTCGTCGCGCTCGCCCCGAAAGTGGCCTCCATCGCCGTGATCACCGGCCGCCCGGCCGGCGTCGCGGTCCGGCACGGCGGCTTCGCCGGAGTCGCGGGCCTCGACCACCTCGTCGTCCTCGGCCATTACGGCGCCGAGCGCTGGGACGCGGTGTCCGGCACCGTCCACGCCCCCGCCCCGCACCCCGGCATCGCCTCGGTCCGCGCCGAACTCCCCGGTGTGCTCGACCGGTCCGGTTCCTGGCACGGCACCTGGGTCGAGGAGAAGGGCCGGGCGATCGCCGTCCACACCCGCCGGGCCGCCGACCCGCAGGCCGCGTTCGAGGCGCTGGGCGGCCCGCTCGGCGAACTCGCCGCCCGGCACGGACTGATCGTCGAACCGGGCCGGCTGGTCCTGGAACTGCGCCCGCCCGGCATGGACAAGGGTGTGGCGCTCGCCCAGTACGTACGGGAGACGGACGCCGAGTCCGTGCTGTACGCGGGCGACGACCTCGGCGACCTCGCCGCCTATGCCGCGGTGGAGAAGCTCCGTACCGACGGCGCCGACGGCATCCCCGGCCTGCTGGTGTGCAGCGGCAGCGCGGAGGTGCCCGAACTGGCCGAGCGGGCCGACCTGCTGCTCGGCGGGCCGGGCGACGTCGTCGCCTTCCTGGCGGCGCTGGCCCGGCGGATCTGACGCCCGGACCCCGCCTCCGTCCCGTCTCAGTCCCGCCGCAGCGCGTCCAGCTGGTCCAGGAACCACTGCTGCGGCGGCAGCGCGACCGCCGCCGCGGCCAGGCGTTCCGTGCGCGCCGCCCGTTCGTCGTCCGCCATCGTCAGCGCCTCGTGCAGCGCCGCCGCCGTCGCCGAGACGTCGTACGGATTGACCACCACCGCGTCGCTGCCCAGCTCCTCGTAGGCGCCCGCCTCCCGTGACAGCACCAGCGCGCAGCCGTGGTCGGAGACGACCGGGATCTCCTTGGCGACCAGGTTCATGCCGTCGCGGATCGGGTTGACGAGCGCGACGTCGGCCAGCCGGTACGCGGCGAGCGAGCGGGCGAAGTCGTCCTTGACGTGCAGCACCACCGGCGTCCAGCCGGGCGCGCCGTACTCGGCGTTGATCTCGTCGGCGACCCGCCGCACCTCGGCCGTGTAGTCGCGGTACACCGCCAGGTCCTGCCGGGAGGGGTAGGCGAAGGCGACATGGACGACGCGCTCACGCCACTCGGGCCGCTCGTCCAGGAGCGAGCGGTACGCGAGCAGGCCGCGCACGATGTTCTTGGACAGTTCCGTTCGGTCCACCCGTACGATCGTCCTCCGGCCGGGGCCGGTCTGCTCGCGCAGCGCCGCCATCCGCTCGTCCACATCCGCCTCGTGGGCACGGCGGCGCAGGAAGTCCGCGTCCGCGCCGAGCCCGTGCACCCCGATCCTGGTCCGCCCGGTGCCGCCCAGGATCTGGGTGCAGCAGCCGATGAACGCGTCCGCCCAGCGCCGGGTCAGGAACGCAGCCCGGTCCGCGCCCAGGATGCCGTGCAGCAACTGCTCGGCGATGTCGTCGGGAAGCAGCCGGAAGTAGTCGACGGGCGCCCACGGGGTGTGCGAGAAGTGGCCGATCCGCAGATCCGGGCGCAGCTCGCGGAGCATGCCCGGCACCAGCGCCAGGTGGTAGTCCTGCACCAGCACCGCCGCGGCCGGCCCCGCCTCCTCGGCGAGCGCCTCGGCGAAGGCCCGGTTGTAGGTCTCGAACGACGCCCACTGCCGCCGGAACTCCGCGTCGAAGACCGGCTCCAGCGGCGTCTGGTACAGCATGTGGTGGACGAACCAGAGCACCGAGTTGGCGATGCCGTTGTAGGCGTCGGCGTGCACCTCCGCGTCGATGTCGAGCATCCGTACGCCCTGCTCGGCGACCCCGCGCCGGACCGCCTCCCGGTCCCCGGCACCGAGCGCGGCACACACCCACAGCTTGTCGTCGACGGCGCTCAGCCCGGAGACGAGACCGCCGCCGCCGCGTCTCGCGTCGAGCGATCCGTCCTCTCCCAGGGTGTACGAGACCGGGCCGCGGTTGGACGCGACGAGGACCTGGGCATCGGACCGGACGCCGGATCGGACAGCGGGCTGGGCATCGTGCTCGGAGACCATGTTGCGGAATCTAGCCCGATCACGAACCGCCCAAACGTGCGAAGCCGGACTGCGAGGCCGGACTGCGAGGCCGGGCTGCGAAGTCGGACGGGGTCAGGCCGCGCGGCGCGAAACGTACTCCTCGATCTCGCACATCGGGGGACGCTCCTCGGTGTCCACGGCATGGGTGCGCGGTACGAAACCGTTCTCGCCGCGCTCGAACTGGGTGAGGACCGGGCGGATCAGGTGGCCGCGGGAGAGCCGCAGCTGGGCGGTGCGGTAGATCGCCGCCGCCATCCGGCCGAGCGCCTGCCCGTCCTGGTGCCGGTGCTTGCGTACCCCCACGTCGACCTGGGCCAGCGCGTCCAGCCCCACCGTGTGCAGCGCGTCGACCAGCAGACCCAGCTCCACGCCGTAGCCGACGGGGAAGGGCAGCCGTTCGAGCAGCGAGCGGCGCACGGCGTACTCGCCGCCCAGCGGCTGGACGAAACCGGCCAGCTGCGGCCAGTGCAGATTGAGCAGCGGACGGGCCACCAGTTCGGTCACCCGGCCGCCCTGGCCCGTCGTGTCGCCGAACGGGCGGTCGTACATCGCCTTCACGAACTGCACGTCCGGTTCGGTCAGCAGCGGACCGACGATGCCGGAGACGAAGTCCGCCGAGAAGTCCTTCAGGTCGGCGTCGATGAAGCAGACGATGTCGCCCCCGGTCACCAGGAGCGAACGCCACAGCACCTCGCCCTTGCCGGGTACGGCCGGGATCCGGGGGAGTATCGCGTCGCGGTGCACCACCCGGGCGCCGGCCTCCCGGGCCACCTCGGCGGTGGCGTCGGTGGAGCCGGAATCGATCACCACGAGCTCGTCGACCAGCCGGACCTTCTCCATCAGCTCGCGCCGGATCGTCGCGACGATCTCACCGACCGTCGCCTCCTCGTTCAGCGCGGGCAGTACGACACTGACGCTCCCGCGGCCCGCCTCCGCGGACCTGGCGGCCAGCAGGCGGTCCATCGGACGGTCGGCGGCCGACCAGGAACGCCTGGCCAGCCAGCATTCGACCTCTTCCAGCACGGTCGATACTCCCTGTATGTGATCCATCTCGCGGTTCGGACGACTATCTCAACAGTCCGGTGCTTCGGTTACAGTCTTGAACAACGCGGACGACCATCGCATGCCGGGGTCCGTCCGCCGATAAATGCCCGGATCGAAGATCCGGTGCCACAGCGCTCATCCAGAGGGACTGAGGGAACGGCCCGTTGAAGTCCCGGCAACCCCCCCACCGACCGTGAGGTCCGGTGAGGAAGGTGCCAATTCCGTCTCGTGGCGAAACGCGCCGCGGGGAAGATGAGGAGAAAGGGCCTCGCCACCATGGCTGCGCAGACCGTTGCAGTAAGCACCGATTCTTCCGTCGACACCGAAGCCGGCCACGCCGGAGCCGTCGACCTCGGCCCCGCTTCGGGCCTTTCCTGCCGCGAGTGCGGCGAGCGATTCGAACTCGGCCCCATTTTCGCCTGCGCGTCCTGTTTCGGGCCGCTCGAAGTCGCGTACGACCTGCCGAGCGGCTCCCCCGAAGAGCTGAAGAAGCGCATCGAGGCGGGCCCGGCCAACATCTGGCGCTACGCGCCGCTGCTGCCGGTCCCGGCCGACGTCGCCGAGAAGCCGAACCTGAACCCCGGCTGGACCAAGCTCGTCCAGGCCGACAACCTCGCCCGTGAGCTCGGCGTCGAGCAGGGCAAGCTGTTCGTCAAGGACGACTCCGGCAACCCCACGCACTCCTTCAAGGACCGGGTCGTCGCCCAGGCCATCGAGGCCGCCCGCGCCTTCGGCTTCACCACCCTCTCCTGCTCCTCCACCGGCAACCTCGCCGGTGCGGTCGGCGCCGCCGCCGCCCGCGCCGGCTTCCGCTCCTGCGTGTTCATCCCGCACGACCTGGAGCAGGGCAAGGTCGTCATGGCCGCGGTGTACGGCGGTGAACTGGTCGGCATCGAGGGCAACTACGACGACGTCAACCGCTTCTGCTCCGAGCTCATCGGCGACCCGCTCGGCGAGGGCTGGGGCTTCGTCAACGTCAACCTGCGTCCTTACTACGGCGAGGGCTCCAAGACCCTGGCGTACGAGATCTGCGAGCAGCTCGGCTGGCGGCTCCCGGATCAGCTGGTCGTCCCGATCGCGTCCGGCTCGCAGTTCACCAAGATCGACAAGGGTCTCCAGGAGCTGATCAAGCTCGGCCTCGTCGAGGACAAGCCGTACAAGCTCTTCGGCGCCCAGGCGGAGGGCTGCTCCCCGGTCTCGGTCGCGTACAAGGGCGGTCACGACGTCGTCCGGCCGCAGAAGCCGAACACGATCGCCAAGTCGCTGGCGATCGGCAACCCGGCCGACGGCCCGTACGTCCTGGACATCGCCCGCCGCACCGGCGGCGCCGTGGAGGACGTGAACGACGAGCAGGTCGTCGACGCGATCAAGCTGCTGGCGCGCACCGAGGGCATCTTCGCGGAGACGGCGGGCGGTGTGACGGTCGGTGTGACGAAGAAGCTCATCGAGGCCGGTCTGATCGACCCGTCGCTGACCACCGTCGTACTCAACACGGGTGACGGCCTCAAGACCCTCGACGCGGTTGCCGAAACCTCTCAGGCGACCGCGACGATCCGCCCCAGCCTGGAGGCGTTCCGCGCCGCCGGCCTCGCCACCAGCTGACCACCCGAGACTTCAGGAAGGGCACCCACCATGAGCGTCAAGGTCCGCATCCCCACCATCCTCCGCACCTACACGGGCGGCCAGGCCGAGGTCCCGGCCGAGGGCTCGACCCTCTCCCAGGTCATCGAGTCCCTGGAGCAGAACCACCCGGGCATCGCCGCCCGCGTCCTGGACGACCAGGGCAAGCTGCGCCGCTTCGTGAACGTGTACGTCAACGACGACGACGTGCGTTTCGAGGGCGGCCTGGAGACCGTGACGCCCGACGGCGCCGGCATCTCGATCATCCCGGCGGTGGCGGGCGGCTGCTGACGCCCCGTCCGGCCGTATCGCGTTATCGAATTGGCCCCTCCGCGTTTGAAGCGGAGGGGGCAATTCTGCATGGTTGAGCGGGGTACAGTGTGGGAAGTCCCCCCAGCTGCCCCGTGCCGCCCGCATATGAGAATGCGCCCGGCCACGACAAGATGCAGCCAAAGTGTGTGTTGGCCTTGCGGCATAAGTCGCCTTTGTCTGGCCCGACTTGCCCAGGAATCTCATGAAACCCGCATATTCGGGCGTTCGGTGCGGCCGAGAATTCTCGTCCGATTGACCTGTTGCAGAGGGCAGTTGGGCAGATACATTCAGCCGCGGTCGACGCGTTCCGGCGCACACACCCTCTCCTGTCGGAGGGTGAGTTCTGACCCGGGTCCGCGAAGTGCGGTCCTGCGCAAGGGCCAGTAATAGGGGAGTTAGGCATGGCTCAGGGCACCGTCAAGTGGTTCAACGCGGAGAAGGGGTACGGCTTCATCGCGGTCGACGGTGGTGCGGATGTTTTCGTCCACTACAGCGCGATCCAGATGGACGGGTACCGCACCCTCGAAGAGGGTCAGCGAGTTGAATTCGAGATCTCGCAGGGCCAGAAGGGGCCGCAGGCAGACATGGTCAAGCTCGCCGTCGGCTGAGTTCGGCGCGGTCGGCCAACGACACCACTCACGCACTGAGGGCCCGTACCCCGGGGGTACGGGCCCTCAGTGCGTTCTGACGCGCCGCCGGGCGCCGTCCGCGGCCGCCCACCGTCTTCCGTCTTACGTGGCTCCGTCCGCGGCCGCGTCCACAGTCGTCCACCGTCTTTCCGCGGCCGCGTCCATGTCCGTCCACAGCCGTCCGCCGTTGTCCACAGCCGTCCACAGCCCCGTCCGCGGCCGCGTCCACGACCGTCCGCCGTTGTCCACATCCGGAGGGGGACGCTTGCACTCTCGGGGGTCGAGTGCTAATCATTGGCGTTAGCACTCTCCAGGTGAGAGTGACAGAACTTGGACCGGGCCGGTGAGGCCCGCAGGTCGGTGGGGCAAGGAACCACCGGTCACGCAGGCCGTCCGTCGCGGGCGCCACTCGGTCCGGAGAAATCCACCCCTGTCCGGGAGGACCACTTCACATGGCCAAGATCATCGCGTTCGACGAGGAGGCCCGGCGCGGTCTCGAGCGCGGCATGAACCAGCTCGCCGACGCCGTCAAGGTCACCCTTGGCCCCAAGGGTCGCAACGTCGTCCTTGAGAAGAAGTGGGGCGCCCCCACGATCACCAACGATGGTGTTTCCATCGCCAAGGAGATCGAGCTGGAGGACCCGTACGAGAAGATCGGTGCGGAGCTGGTCAAGGAGGTCGCCAAGAAGACGGACGACGTCGCCGGCGACGGTACGACCACCGCCACCGTTCTCGCCCAGGCTCTCGTCCGCGAGGGTCTGCGCAACGTTGCCGCGGGTGCCAACCCGATGGCCCTCAAGCGGGGTATCGAGAAGGCCGTCGAGGCCGTCTCCGCCGCCCTCCTGGAGCAGGCCAAGGACGTGGAGACCAAGGAGCAGATCGCTTCGACGGCCTCCATCTCCGCCGCCGACACCCAGATCGGCGAGCTCATCGCCGAGGCCATGGACAAGGTCGGCAAGGAAGGCGTCATCACCGTCGAGGAGTCCCAGACCTTCGGTCTGGAGCTGGAGCTCACCGAGGGTATGCGCTTCGACAAGGGCTACATCTCGGCGTACTTCGCCACCGACATGGAGCGCATGGAGTCGTCCCTGGACGACCCGTACATCCTGATCGTCAACTCGAAGATCAGCAACGTGAAGGACCTCCTTCCGCTGCTGGAGAAGGTCATGCAGTCCGGCAAGCCGCTGCTGATCATCGCCGAGGACGTCGAGGGCGAGGCCCTGTCGACCCTGGTCGTCAACAAGATCCGTGGCACCTTCAAGTCCGTCGCCGTCAAGGCCCCGGGCTTCGGTGACCGCCGCAAGGCCATGCTCGGCGACATCGCCATCCTCACCGGTGGCACCGTCATCTCCGAGGAGGTCGGCCTCAAGCTGGAGAACGCCGGTCTCGACCTGCTCGGCCGCGCCCGCAAGGTCGTCATCACCAAGGACGAGACGACCATCGTCGACGGCGCCGGTGACAGCGACCAGGTCCAGGGCCGGGTCAACCAGATCCGCGCCGAGATCGAGAACTCCGACTCGGACTACGACCGCGAGAAGCTCCAGGAGCGCCTCGCGAAGCTGGCCGGCGGCGTGGCCGTCATCAAGGCCGGTGCCGCGACCGAGGTCGAGCTCAAGGAGCGCAAGCACCGCATCGAGGACGCGGTGCGCAACGCCAAGGCCGCCGTCGAGGAGGGCATCGTCGCCGGTGGTGGCGTGGCTCTGCTCCAGGCCTCGGCCGTCTTCGAGAAGCTGGAGCTCTCGGGTGACGAGGCGACCGGCGCCAACGCCGTCAAGCTGGCGCTGGAGGCCCCGCTCAAGCAGATCGCCGTCAACGGTGGTCTTGAGGGCGGCGTCGTCGTCGAGAAGGTGCGCAACCTGGCCGTCGGCCACGGTCTGAACGCCGCGACCGGCGAGTACGTCGACATGATCGCCGAGGGCATCCTCGACCCGGCGAAGGTCACGCGTTCCGCTCTGCAGAACGCCGCGTCCATCGCCGCGCTGTTCCTCACCACCGAGGCCGTCATCGCCGACAAGCCGGAGAAGGCCGCCGCGGCCGCTCCGGGCGGCATGCCGGGCGGTGACATGGACTTCTGATCCTGACGGATCGGCAGTCCGGCACAGCTTCCCAGCTCTGCCGCGTGGGCCCCGGGACCATTTCGGTCCCGGGGCCCACGTGCGTCCTGCGCCCCTGGCGCTACCGGGCGAACACCATCTCCGGGAAGCGGTCCGAGGGCCCGTCGAGCAGCTGGTCGTCGCGCCCGCGCAGCCACCGGTCGAAGAACGACGCCACGTACGCCCGGTTCGCGGCCAGCGCACGGCCCGGCGGCACCGTCCCGACCGCCCCGGCCAGCCCGCCCTCCGGCACCGCGCCCTGCCGGGCCAGCCGGGGCAGCAGCACCTGGGCGTCCGTGTACGAGGCGTGCCGCGACCCGGTCAGCGTCACATCGGCCTTCCAGCCGCGGGTGTTCGCCCAGAACGCCGCCCAGGACGGCTGCTGCCGGTAGTCGCCCGAGCCCTCGCTGCCGGTTCCCATCAGCAGCAACGGCCGGTCGAGCCCGTTCAGGGCCACGCTGCTCAGGTGGGTGCCGTCCGGCTCCCGTCCGCCGACGTAGTCCATCTCGCCGTCCATGTTGATGCCTGCCAGGAAACGCCGGTCGTCGTGCATCGTCTGCGCGGCGGTGAACCCGCCCGCGGACTGGCCGAAGACGCCGACCCGGCGCAGATCGAGCCCGCCGCCGAACCGGGTCCGGTTCAGCCGGGCCAGCTCGTCGAGCACGAACCGGGTGTCGGCGACCCGGACCGCCACGACCTTCTCCAGCAGGGCGCTGATCGCCTCCGGGTCGGTCGGCGGCGCCCCGTCGAAGATCCGCATGGTGGCCAGCCGGCCGTCGGGGAACTCGACCTCGGTCGCCTCATGGGTGTGGTCGACCGTGACGACGGCGTACCCCCGGCTCGCCAGGTCCTCCACCAGTGCGGTGTTCCAGGTGCGGGGGTCGCCGAGCCCGGGGGAGTACAACACCACGGGCAGTTGCCCGGCCCGGCGGTCGACGGGGGCGTCCCGGTACGCGTGGGTGGGCGTCGCACCCCAGTCGACGCTGCCCGCCGCCATCCTCAGATTCATGGCGGCGGCCCCCTCCGCGCTGCCGAAGTGGGCCGCGGCCGCCGCCGTCATCTGCGGCACGGCACGCGCCGCCGCGCCCGGCCGGGCCGGGTACCAGAGGCTGACCATCAGCTCCCGGCGGGCGGAGGTGCCCGGCACCCAGGGCTCGGTCCGCGAGCGGTCGACGAGGTGCAGCGCGACGGTGCCGACGGCGAACGGGCCGGTGGGGCGCGGCAGTACGGCCTTCGGGAGTCCGGCATTCGGCGGTACAACATTCGGCGGTACGGCCTTCGGGCGGTGGGTGCGGCGGGCCGGGCCGGTGGCTGCTGTGGCGGGTGACGGCAGGGCGCTGGTGGCCAGCAACGCCGAAGCCGCCAGCCCGGTGACGAGCACCTGACGACGGCTGTGGCCACGGCTGCGGTCACGACCGGGATTGTGCGGGACGGCTGTCACGTGGGGCTCCCTGTGGGTCTGCGGTGGACGCCCCCACGATGCCCGCCGGAGCGCCGTGGGCGCGTGATACCGCAGTCCCCATTCCGTCATGAGCCCCTGGCTCCCCGGTATGAGACGGGGAGCAGGGGCAAGGAGGCAAGGAGGCAAGGAGGCAGGGAGGCAAGGGGCCGAGGGGCAAGGGCGAGGGGCAAGGGCGAGGGGCGGGGCGATGCCCGTGCTACGGCAGGCGGTCGAGCAGCCAGGTGCAGAGTTCCTCGGTCACCAGCGTGTGTCCCTCGTTCCGGGAGGCGAACTTGAACTCGTCAAGTCCGCCGGTGCCTTCCGGGATCGAGGCGATGTCCTTGTACAGGTTCTCGTCCGTGTCCGGGTCGGCGACGTCGACCGCGCTGACGGACGGCACGAAGCAGTGCGACCGGATGCGCACATCGGTCTTGAAGCCGAGGATCGCGTTGAGGGCGTTGAGCCCGTCGGCGAGGATGCCGAAGCCCTCCAGCGAGCCGCCGGGGGCGCCGTCGATCGACGGAAGCCCTTTCGTACGGACCTCGTTGGTCTTCAGCGTCACCACCCGCAGCTTCGCGACCAGCTCGTCCGGACCCGGCGCCTGGGTGTAGAGCTTGGTGCCCACGACCGACAGACCCTTGCCCTCCAGCGCCAGTTCGCCCGCCCGTACGTCGGTGCCCGCGCCGTCGCCCCTGCCGTTGGCGACACCGATCAACCGGGGTTGGCGCGGCCATTCGCCGACCGCCTGCATCTCCGCCAGGAACGCGCCGCGCTCGTCGCTCTGGTCGGGGGTGCTGTCCCACTTCTCGATGTGGCGCCACAGCAGTTGGCGGGCGGCCGGGCTGTTGATCTGGTCCGAGAACCGGCTGTCGAGATCCTTGATGTAGTGCGCGAACGCCTGGAGCGCGATCGGGATCCAGGCTCCCCGGTGCGGGCTGTCGTAGGAGAAGTACAGCGCCGTCCGGTGGTCCACGCCCTTCTGTTCCAGCTTGGCCAGCGCGTGCCGGGTGACGAGCCCGCCCATGCTGAACCCGCCGACCGCCAGCGGTGTGTCACCCTGCTGCTCCTCGATGGCCCGCATGATCGCGGCCTGTGCCGTACGGGAGTTGTCCAGAATCGACGCACTGCGCTCGTCGAAACCGAGAAGGACGACGTCGTGGCCGCGCCGGCGCAGCCCACTGATGAGCGCGTAGTCGCCGAACTCCATGATCTGCCAGGAGAATTCCAGCTCGCTCGGCCCGGTGCCGAAGCCGTCGGCGAAGATGACCGGCCGCACGAGACCGGTGTT
Organism: Streptomyces sp. CLV115; assembly: GCF_038448545.1. Lineage (NCBI taxonomy): Bacteria > Bacillati > Actinomycetota > Actinomycetes > Kitasatosporales > Streptomycetaceae > Streptomyces > Streptomyces sp. CLV115. The sequence continues at coordinate 19,684 of NZ_JBCEWQ010000105.1, read as the reverse complement.
CCCCTCGCCGTAGTAGACCCAGGCGGTACCGCCCGGCAGATCCCACACCTCGCTGGGCTGCAACGGGAGGGAGCCGGGCCGCTCGGCGTCCAGGCGCGGGCCGGGGGCCAGCGCGATGGCGGGCCGGTCGCGGAGCCCGGAGACGATCTGCTCGTGGGTGGGTTCGGACATGGTTCGTTCCCCTTTGGGTGGTTCGTAACAGCCGGTGCCAAGAGGAACACGCGGAGTAGTCGACCGGTGGGGAATGCGGATCAAACCACCCCCAGGTGGGAGCCGGTTTCGGACACCGGGCGCCCTGGTACAGCTACTTGGCCGTGCGGTCCGGTTCTACGACTTCACCGGGCGGTTCGTCCGCACGGTCCGTCGGGCCAGTCCGGCCCGTACGACGTTCATCCGGCTGTGCACGCCGTCCGCCGGTACGACTCCGCTGGGTCCGGCCGGCGCGGCGGTCTCTTCGCCCCGGCACGGCCTGCACCTGCCACCGATCAGGGCCTCCGCGCTGCCCGGTGTGCGGCACTCGCTGCATTCGAGGGTGCGCAGAACCGGCCGTGGTGTCGTCGGCCGGGCTGCCGGAGTGACTCGTTCGGGTGGCATCTTGTCGGTGAGTCGCCTGCGGACGAGGGCCGCCGCGTGGTGGACGGGGGTGGGCAGCCCGTCGGTGAGCGCGTGCAGGAGTTGCGGTTCCGAGGCGCCGCGCTCGAACCAGGCGTCGACCTGCGGTTCCAGTGAAGTGCAGTCGGCCGCCGACAGGGTGAGTGAGGGAGCGGTGCGTCCGAGTGCGGCGAGGAGCATGAACGCCCGGGACCGGGTGGCGCGTCGGGGCCGCTCGGGCGGTACGTCGCCCCGGGTGAACGCCGCCCACCACTCGTCGTCCCGCGCGGTCCTGGAGAAGAACGTCCGGGTCACCCAGAGCAGCACCTCGTCGTTGGCGACGCACTCGCTGCCGCGCCGCAGATGCCCGGCGTCCTGAAGCCTGTTGAGGGCGGTGCGCAGTGCGCACTGCCCGTACGGGAGGTGTTTGGCCAGCGTCTTCACGGAGATGTCGGCGCCCTCGGGCAGCCGGTCGATGTACGCGGCGATGGACGCCTCGCGTGGCGGCAGGTGCCCGAACCCGCGGTCGGCCGAGGGATGTTCACCCGGTGCGGAGCGCTTGCCGTACCCCGGATTGGCCATCGGGTGCGGAGGTGCGGGCGGGGGTGCGGGCAGCGATACATGCGGCGCGCACGGGGTAGCACTAAGCTGACTGGCAGCCATCAGATCGCTCCTTTGAAGCGGTCGAAGTGGTCAGGCCCCTGTTCTGGTGTTGGTAGCACCGGCAGGGGCCGTACTGCGTCGCGGAGCATCGCTCCGCATTCGGCACGCTAGAGCGTCACCACGGTCGGTGGCAAGTCGGTCACGAAAGGTCAACTCGCTGCTCGGGTGGGGTGGGTGGAAGGTGTCCCACCTCCCCATCCTTGAAAAGAGCGCTCGGACTTCGCGGCTTGAGCTCCGGGGAGGGCCGGGGGCGATCCGGGGGCGCCCCAGGGCGCTCGGGGGAGAGAGTCGCACCCCGCCGGGGGCGTGCGAATGACGGGAGTGCGCTGTCCGTGATGCGTGCGCGCCCCCTGCTGTTGAGGTGGAGAAACGGGCCGCGGGGCCAGGGGCCGTGCGATCGGACGCGAGTGGTTGTGATCTGGACGCTGCGGGCCGTCGGCCCGCCTTCCCGTTCCTCTCTCCTGTCTCCCGCACCTCTCGGAGGAGTCCCGTGCGCATCCGTTCGATTCTTTCCCTCGCCGTGTCCGCCGTCGCGGCCCTGGCGCTCGCCACCCCCGCCCAGGCCGCCGACGACGGCTCCTACCTCATCCGTGACGTGAACGGCGGCGCGTGTCTCGCGGGCGGCGACGGCCCGCTCGGGGGTCACGTCGAGCCGTGCAACCCCGGCACCGTGTGGGAGATCCACAACCAGGGCAACGGCCTGGCCCGGATCGTCGAGGCCCGGGGCGCGGGCCGCTGCCTGGCGCTCTCGCCGGTCCGGATCTACCCGCCCGCGGTGTGGGTGGACCAGTGCGGCAACCAGCCCGACCAGTGGGCGATCCAGGACACGGGTGACGGCGAGCCCGTCGTCATCGCCCTGAACCGGGGCGAGTACGGCTACCTGTCCACGCAGGACGGCCGTGCGGCCCTGCTCCCCGAGGCCCGCCCCCAGTGGATCCTGCAGCGGCTCGGCTAGGGGCGTTCGTTTGGATCAGGCCGGATCGGCCGGATCAGGCACCGGAGCACGCGAGTCCGGCCTGATCCAAACGAGAGGCCCTGGGAGCGTGGGTCGTCGACCACCGAACCGTCGAGGCTCGGTGGCCGGATCTCCGGCGATCCGACGGTCCGGGGGTGTCGGCTCCATGTGGAGGAGCAGGAACAGGAACAGGAGGCGGCGTCGGGCTCAGTCGCCCGATCGACTGCCGAGATCCGCGGACAGCGCCGCGTAGATGTACTCGCTGCCCCAGCGGTCCCCGTCGAGGTCGTTCTCGACCAGGTGCGCCTCCCGGCGCATCCCGAGGCGCTCACAGACCCGCACGGACCCGGTGTTCTCCACGTCCAGCCGTGCGTAGAGCCGGTGCACGCCCAGCGTGCCGAAGGCAAACCCGGCCAGCGCCGCGGCCGCCTCGGTCGCGTAGCCGTGCCCCTGGTGGCCCGGGTCGACGGTCCAGCCGATCTCGGCCTGGGCGGCGCGGGCATCGGCCAGGGCGAGGCTCACCTCGCCAAGGACGCCGGGTTCATCGCGCCGGCAGACAGCGAGCGCCAGCTTGTCCCCGTCGGCGCGCCAGGCCGTCTGCGCCGCGCGCTCGGCGGCAACCTGCTCGCTGCGCTCACGCGTGTGCGCCGGCCGGTACAAGTAGCGCGCCACGCTCGGCAGGCGCTGGTAGGCGTACAGGTCGTCGGCGTCGCCGGGAGTGAACAGACGCAGCGACAACCGGGCCGTGGTCAACGGCAGCAGAGAGGCGACGTCCATGCGGACCTCCGGGACGCGGATGCGGATGCGGATCAAGTTGCGGACTGATTTTCGCATCGCGGCTGCCCGGCAACCACGCCTTTTCAGGAGCAGCGCCCGGCAGCCGCACTTCACCACGAGGCGCGGCGTTCCCGGTGTTGGCCACTGACCCACGCTCCTGGCCGGCCGCACATCCCGCGGCCGGGCCCGGGGCCTGAGCTCCGGGCCCGGCCGGTCCGGTCAGTCGCGGCGGGGACCGATGACGGTGTTGCCGTCGTGGACGGTGATCGCCAGGGCCGGGCAGATGTCGGCGGCGTCCAGGACCCGCTCGTCGGGTTCGACGCCCTCGGACCGGGCACGGGCGTGCTCGCCGTCCAGGGCGAACACCTCGGGGACGGTCCCGGCGCACATGCCCGAGCCCTGGCAGAGCCCGTGGTCGACGCGTACGTTCCAGGTCATGGCGGTCACCACTCCACCGGCATCACGCGCGGGCCGCGTACCAGCATCTCGGACTTCCAGGTCACGTCACCGGCCGACCGCAGGTCCGGGAAGCGGGTGATGAGGGCGGCCATCGCCTCCTGGAGCTCCAGCCGGGCCAGCGGGGCACCCAGGCAGTGGTGGACGCCGTGGCCGAATCCGAGGTGCTGGTTGCCCTCGCGGGCGATGTCGAGGACGCCCGGGGCGGAGAACCGCAGCGCGTCACGGTTGGCGGCGCCGACGGCGACCAGCACCGGGCTGCCGGCCCGGACCAGCGTCCCGCCGACCTCGATGTCCTCGGTGGCGTACCGGGGTTGACCGGCGCCGCTGCCCAGGGGCACGAAGCGCAGCAGCTCCTCCACCGCGTTCGGGACGAGCTCCGGCTCGGCCCGGAGCCTGGCGAGCTGGTCCGGGTGGTCGAGCAGGGTGAGGACGAAGTTGGGGATCTGCGAGGCGGTGGTCTCGTGGCCCGCGACCAGGATGCCCACGCACAGATCGATCAGTTCGAGCTCGGAGAGCCGGTCGCCGCCGTCCCGGGCCTCGATGAGTGCCGTCATCAGGTCGTCCTGCGGTGCGCGGCGGTGCTGGTCGATCAACCCGGCCATGTAGGCGCGCAGTTCCTCGCGGCTCGCGTCGAACTCCTCGGCGGTCAGGGAGCTGGTCGACAGCGCGTCGTCGCTCCACACCCGGAAGCGCGGCCGGTCCTCGGTGGGTACGCCCAGCATCCGGCAGATCACGGCGACCGGCAGCGGCAGTGCGAACAGGTCGACCAGATCGGCGGGCGGCCCCGCGGCCTCCATCTCGTCGAGGAGGGCGGCGGTCAGCTCCCGGACCTGGGGGCGCAGCTTCTCGACCTGGCGGACGGTGAACGCCTTGGCGACCAGCGAGCGCAGCCGGGTGTGGTCCGGCGGGTCCATGCCGAGGATGCCCCCGTCGCGCTGTCCCTCGGACTGCCGGGGCTCGTCGTGCGAGGCGGCGGCGGCCCGGCTGAAGCGCTGGTCGCCCAGGACGAGCCGGGCGTCGGCGTAACGGGTGACGAGCCAGGCCGGTTCGCCGTACGGCAGCTGGACCCTTAAGAGCCCCGGCCGTTCACGCACGTGCTCGTAGGCCTCGGCCAGCTGGAGCCCGTCGGGGGTGTTGAAGGGATAGGCGAGGGGTGCGACATCTGCTGTGGTCACTGCGGCCTCCCGGATGTAAGCAGCTGCTTACAACGGTAGGAGCGGCTCTTGCGAGCAGTCAACGACGCTTTACAGCCGTTATCCTGACGGGCCGTTCGAGAGGAATGCCGCCATGGAGACCGCTTCCGCCCCGCCGCCCGAAGAGCGCCGCAGGGACGCCGCGGCCACCCGTCGCCGCTTGCTGGAGGCGGCCCGGGACCTGTTTGCTGAGCGGGGTTACGAGGGAGCGACGGTACGGGAGATAGCGGCGCGTGCCGGGGTCAACCAGGCGCTGTTGTTCAGGTACTTCGGCTCGAAAAGGGGGCTGCTCACGGAGGTCGTCGCGCTCGGCGGGCTGGAGCAGCTGCGGGCGACGCCGCCGGAGGAACTGTTCGAGACCGCGTTGCGCTCGATGCTGACCCGGAGCACGGAGGGCCCGGAGGACCGCTCCCTGGAGGTCTATCTGCGGTCGGTCGGACGGGGCGACGAGGCGGCCGGAACCTTGCGGGAACTGGGCGAGGCCTACCAGAGCGCGCTGGCCGGGCTGTCCGGGGCCCCGGACGGTGAGCTGCGCGCGGATCTCGCCATGGCCTGGCTGCTGGGAATCGGCCTGATGCGGACGGTCGTCGCCCGGGAGCCCCTGGCCGGGGCCGATCCGGACGACGTCTGCCGACTGGTGCTCGGGACGCTCGACCGTCTGTGGACGGAGCCGGGGCCGGGGTCCGAGTCGGGGCCCGAGTCGGAGTCGGGGCCGGAGGCGGAATCGGGGCCGGAGTCGGGCGAGGGTGGCGAGTAGCGGCCGTACGAAGAGTGCGGCCGGGCCCGGGACTTGAGCCCCGTACGCGGTCCGGGGCTCAAGTTCCGTACGTGGTGCGGGGGTCGGGATCCGTACGTGGTACGGGCCTCAGGCTCCTACCCGGCCCGAGGGCTCAAGCCCCTACGCGGCCTGGGGCTCAAGCCCGCACGCGGAACGGGGTGTTCGGGTCAGCGGTTGTTGCGCTCGAAGACGGCGAAGGCCGCCTCCTGGCGCCATTCGGTTGCCGCCTTCGGGTTGTCGGCGAGGTAACGGGCGCAGCGCGTGCTCGGGTGGTCGGTGCCCGGCCGGTTGCCCCAGCAGGCCGAGACCGGTCGGTAGCCGGACCGGGCGGAGCCGGTCGCCCACAGGCTGCGGCCCTCGCGGAAGGCGTACTCCAGCGAGGCGCGGGCCAGGTCCTTCAGCTCGGTGTAGCCGAGCCCGTACGTCTTGGCCGCGTACTGGTACTCGTGGCTGATGTCGATCCGGGAGACGCCCGGGTCGTCGGTGGCCAGCACGATCGGGACGCCGTAGCGGCGGTAGGCGTTGAACGGGTGGTCGTCGCCCGCGATGCCGAGGATCTGCTTGTTGCTGGAGAACGGCACCTCGACGGCCACGTTGCGCCGCGCCATCGTGCGGGCCAGCTGCCGCCAGTTGTTCTCGTGGACCAGGTCCACGCCGTGGCCGATGCGCTCGGCGCCGGCGACGAGGACGGCCTCGCGGATGTGGAAGGTCAGGTCCTCGGGCTTGACCAGGCCGGGGGCCAGCTCACCGGCGTGCAGGGTCAGGTGGGAGTCCGGGTACTGGCCGCGCAGGTACTTCAGCATCCGCATCTGGAGGCTGTAGTCGGCCAGCGCGCTCTCGCCGTCCTCCGGCTGCACGAGGTTGACCGCGAGGAACCTCGGGTCGCGCTCGGCCAGCCGCATGCCGACCGCCATCTGCGTGAACACCCGTGCCGGGGAGCTGCCCCGGGACACCTGGGAGATCCACCTGACGGGGAGCTTGCAGCCCGGGTCGGGGCGGCGCGTGTCGCAGTGCGCGGCCTCGCGGAACTGTACGTCGGTGTCGTCGGCCTCCTTGATCGCCTCGTCCACCACCCGGTCGAGCCCGCCACCGGCCACGAGCTTGCGGTGCAGGGCCGCCAGGTCTGCGTCGTAGCCCACCTTCTCGGCGAGCGCCTTGCTGGCGTCGGACGCGGGGGTGACCAGGGTCTCCAGGTAGAACTGGTTCTGCTCGACCACGGTGTTGGCCACGTTCGCGAGCATCTTGCCGCGGGTGTACCAGGTGGCCATGCCGAACTTGCCGAACGTGTCGAAGAAGTGGTCGTGCCCGGACTGGTCGGCCGGGAAGTCCTGCATGGACCAGGCCCGGATGATCCGCTGCCGGAACGCGGCGTCGTGCTTCGCGTCGGCCGCCGGCCTGGTGCCCGGCCCGCACGGCGGCGCCACGGCGGTGTCCGTCGCGTCGATGCACAGCCCGCCCTCGATCGCGAGCTGGATCAGGTACTCGGTGGTGACCGCACCCGACAGGTGGTTGTGCAGGTCACCCCCCTTGGGCAGGGCCTTGAAGAACGCCTTCAGCCGCTCCGGCCGGCCCTGCAACGAGGCGAGGCGCGCGGAGGTCCTGGCCTCGGCCGGGGTCGTGGGGCGGTGCAGCGCCTGCGCTGCGGGCCGCGGCGACGGCTCCGTCGCGGTGGAGGCGGCGGCGGCCGGGATCGCCGGAAGCAGGGTCAGTACGGCGAGCGCACCGAACCCGGCCGCGCGCAGTGACTTGGGACGGTTGGCCGTCCGGAATGTTGAGATCACCGCCGAATGATTGCGTCCGGCGGGGCCGCTCCTCACCCAAATCGCATATATGGCCTGAAACGTCTACACGATCGGGTGGAAGGGCAGGAGGCAAGTACCGGCCTCGCGGGAAGCGGATGCCGGAGGAAACGTCCGGCCCGACGCTCGGCGGGATCGCCCGCCCGTGCGTTGTCGGCGCCGGGTGATATCTGTTCTGCCATGAACATCGATCAGGCCGATCCGGCGGAGCTGGCCCTGCTCCGCAGCACGTTCGGGACCGGGGCCGCCCCACTCGGCCAGGAAGCGGTGAGCGCCTTCGAGGCCCAGCACGGCATCGTGCTGCCGGAGCCGTACCGCACATGCGTGGCGGAGATATCGGACGGCTGCGAGCAGGGGCCGCCGGACTTCGGCCTCATACCGCTTGCCGAACTGCCCCGCGACTGGGGCGCCGGCCGCGCCGAACGACAGCTCGCCCTGCCGTTCCCCCTCACGGAGAAGTGGATCTGGGACACGGACGAGGATCTGGACCCGGACGAAGGTGTTCCCAGTTCCGTCTTCGACCACGGCTCGATCGTGCTCGGCACCGATGGGTGCGGCATGTACTGGCACCTGATCGTCACCGGCCCGCAGCGCGGGCACGTCTGGTGGATCAGTGGCGAGGGGGCCTACTCCTTCTCCGGGGACGGATCCTCCAGGGACGGATCCTCCGGTGACGGATCCGGTTTCGCCGCCTGGGTGAAGCACTGGGCCGATGGCAAACCCTGGTAGCGAAACCGGTTGTTGGACGCCCTACGCGTTCTTGAGGTCCGCGACGAACGACGTCCAGGCGGCGGCCCGGAACACGAGCGTCGGGCCGTCGGACACCTTGGAGTCACGGACGGGGACGATGCCGGAGTGACCGTCGGCGACTTCGAGGCAGTCGCCGCCGCTGCCCCCGCTGTAGGAGGACTTGTGCCAAGTCGCGGCGGAAAGGTCGTAGTCAGAACTGCTGATCTTCATGAGCGTAATCCTCCGCCACCGACTCGATCAGGGCCAGGGAAGCCTGGGGTGACAATGCGCTGGCCACCACCAGATCGTAGGTCAGTTCGTAGTGTCTGACGGTCGCCGGATCGTCGTGCAACGTCCCTGAACCGAGGCTCTGGAGGTACGCGAGTGGCGGCGCGTCCCGGAAGGACATCAGCTTGAGCTGGCCTTCCATGGCCATGTGGGCACCCGCGTTGAACGGCAGCACCTGCACGATGATCCGGTGTTCGCGAGCCAGCTTCAGGATGTGGCGGAGCGCCTCTGCCATCACCGCCGGGCCGCCGACCACTCGGCGTAGCACCGTCTCGTCGAGAACCGCCCAGAACATGGGTGTTGTTGGGTCGGCGAGAACCCGCGCCCGCTCCAGCCGTGCCACGACCAGGTCGTCGATGACGTCCTCCGGAGCCGTCGGTTGGTAGGCACGGATCACTGCGCGGGCGTACATCTCTGTCTGCAACAGCCCTGGGATCAGCTGGGGCGCGTATTCCCTGATGGTCTCCGCGAGAGCCTCCGCGTCGGCCGCCTCCGCGAAGTGATCCGGGTACTTCGATTTCTTCAGGGCGGCGCAGTTGCGGACGAAGAACCCGTCCGCCTTCAGGACCTCGTCCAGCTTCTGGGCCTGGTCCAACTGCATCCGGCGTGTACCGGACTCCAGTTGTCCGATGAACGATCCGCTCACGAAGAGCGGCTGGCCCAGCTCGTCCTGCGAGAGGCCCGCGCCCTCCCTTCGATGGCGGAGTTCCGCGCCGAGCAGGGCGCGTGGCGAGGAGGACGGGTCGAGTTTCTTGGGCCCCGGCATGACAACTCCCTGTGACACATGTGCGGTTGTTGGTTCTGCGCCTCTTCCAGGTTAGCGACGCGTTGGACACGCTGGGTATGCATTGTCATTACTCAGCGTGGAAAGGAATGGATCATGACGATCAAGGAACGGCGCGTGACGGTGGAGGGCAGAGTGCGGGCGGCGGAGGACGCGGTGACGCGGTTGAAGGAGGGGTTCTCGGGTGTCGGGATCACGATGCCGTCGCTGCGGATCGACCCGGTGTCGTGTGCCGGGAGCGACCCGGTGCCGCCGCTGGTCGACCTCGGCCGGTGCAATCTCGACACGGCGCTGCGGCTGAGCGTGGTGCTGGAGGCACAGGGGCTGGCCGGCCATGAACGGTGAAGGGCGTGAATCGTGCGGGCCGGAGCCGGGTTCGTTCGCGGTGGACACGAGGGACGGGCGGGTGGGTCGTGTGATGGGGCGGGTCGGGCCGTACGTACAGCTGCGGGCGCCGGGTGGTGGGGCGGAGTGGGACTGCCCGCCGGAGTCGGTGCGCCCGGCACCGCTGGGGGAGGTGTTGCGGGCCCGGGTCCGGGAGGTCAACAGGGAGGGGAGGCTGCCGTGAAGGCGTCGCTGCGCCGGGTGTGATCCGGCGATGGATATATGGATACAGGGAAGGGCGACACCCGGGCCGGGTGCCGCCCTTCGATCGGGGCGACGAGGCCGGTCGTCGGCGGTGGGTCGCTGCCTTTCTCACACGATCGTGGGACGCTGGTGGGAGCGGCGGACTGCCGCGTAACCGTCGATCTACGCTCCTCTGACAGGCCACAGGAGAAGGGACTCGCGATGACTGCCGCGATGGTCGAGAACGACCGGACCTCTGAGGGCCGCCCGTGGGATTACCTGCTGCAGACGTGGCGTGAACTGGACGTGCCCGAGGGGTGGCGCGCCGAGATCGACGAAGGGCAGATCGTCTTGGTACCTCCGCCTCATGCGCATCACAACGGCATCGCCGCCAAAGTGCAGCGCAGGCTTTACCGGAATCTGCCCGACGAGCTGGAGATCTACCAGACCCTCGGTGTTCACGTGGCCCCGCTCGACAGGCTCTACGTGCCGGATCTGGTGGTCATGCCCTCGGATCTCATCGACGCCGCCGATCCGGAAGTCAACGACCCGATGGACGCGGCGGACGCGCTGCTCATCGTCGAGGTCACCTCGAAGGGCAATGCCCGGGACGACCGGACGAAGAAGTACCGCGCCTATGCCCGCGCGGGCGTGCCGATGTATCTGCTGATCGACCGGTTCGACACGCGCGGGGCGATGGCCACGCTGTTCACGGAGCCCAATGAGGACGGGACGTACAAGCACTCCGACCCGGTGCCGTTCGGGAAGCCGCTCAGCCTGCCCGAGCCGTTCGGTACGACGCTCCTCACGGATGAGTTCCCGGTCTGAGCGGACACGGGTGAGGGCGGCACCCGGTCGCCGGGTGCCGCCCTCACTCATGTCCGCGGGCCGGGTCAGACTCCGGCCGGTTCCTTCGAGGGGGTGTCGGGCGTCGTCGGGCCGCCCGTTGCCGCGACCGTGGACTCGGCGGGTTCCTGGGAGACGTTGAACTCCGTCAGCAGGTCCTTGCTGAAGCCGAAGAAGTACGTCGCGAGGAACCCGGCGAAGTAGCCGACCAGCAGGCCGCCCGCGTAGATCGCGATCGTGGTGCCGAGGCCGTGGTTGCCGTCGAGCAGGGGGAACAGAGCCCAGCCGGACGGGCCGATGGCCGTGGAGCCGACCTTGTCACCGAGCTGGTTGAACAGGCCGATGAAGCCGCCGCCGAACGCGCCGCCCACGCATGCCGTGATGAACGGGCGGCCGAGCGGGAGACTGACGCCGTAGATCAGCGGTTCGCCGACGCCCAGCAGACCGGCCGGGAGGGCGGACTTGATGGTGCGGCGGATCGACTCGTTGCGCGGGAGACGGAAGTAGACCGCCGCGGCCGCGCCGACCTGGCCGGCGCCCGCCATCGCGAGGATCGGGAGCAGGACGGTGTAGCCCTGCTGCTCGATCAGAGTGGTGTGGATCGGGATGAGCGCCTGGTGCAGGCCCAGCATCACCAGGGGCAGGAAGAGACCGCCGAGCACGAAGCCCGCGCCCGCGCCGCCGTTGGAGAGCAGCCAGTCGGCGAACGTACCGATGGCGGTGGAGACCTCGCCGGCCACGTACATCAGGCCGAAGATCGTCACCAGGCCGGAGATCAGGACCGTGAGGGTCGGGGTGACCAGCACGTCCAGTGCCTCGGGCACCCAGCGGCGGCACCACTTCTCCACGTACACCGCCAGCACCGCCGCACCGAGCGCGCCGAGCACGCCGCCCTGTCCGGGGGAGAGCTTCTGGCCGAACGCCTCGATGTTCGCGACGCCCGGGAAGACGATGATCGCGGCGACCGCACCGCCCAGGATCGGCGTGCCGCCGAACTCCTTCGCCGTGTTGTAGCCGACGAAGACGGCGATCAGCGCCATGAAGCCGGACGCCATCGCGGCCAGGGCGGGGGTGACCGAGGTCAGCCAGCCCAGGTTCACCAGCAGGCCGTTGAGGCCGGCGATGATGCCGCAGCCGATGAGTGCCGGGATCAGCGGGACGAAGATGTTCGCGATCCGGCGCAGGAACAGCTTGAACGGGGTGGCGTTCTTCGCCTTCCGGGCCGCCTTCATCGCGGCGCCCTGGGCGGCCAGTTCCTCCGCCGAGACGGAGGGCGCGGTCTCGCCCGGATCTGGGGCCGTCGCCTCTGGGGCCGTCGCCCTGCCCTCCTCCACCAGCTGCTCGAACTCCGGTGTGACCCGGGCGACGGTGCCCGGGCCGAGGACGATCTGGTACGTGTCGTCCTCGACCACACCCATGACGGCGGGGACCGCCTTCAGGGCCTCGTCGTCGACGAGCGAGCGGTCGTGCAGGCCCAGCCGGAGCCGGGTCATGCAGTGGGCGATGGAGCTGACGTTCGCGGCGCCACCGACGAGCGGAAGGATCGCGGCGGCGGTGGCGCGGTTCTTGTCTTCTGTTGCCATGGTGCGTGGTGCCTTGCTGTGCGGGGGTGCGGAGTGGAGCCGGTGGGTCAGGTGGTGCGGGGGGCGGCGGCGAGGGCGGCCCGGAGATGGCCGTCGGACGCGGTCAGCAGGGAGGCGGCGGTGGGGCCGTCGACCTGGCCGAGGATGGTCAGGATGGCGTTCTTCACCTCGCCGTCGGTCGCGGCGAGTGCGGACTCGATCTCCTCGTCGGAGGCGCCGGTGGCGAGCGAGACGATCCGGCGGGAGCGGGCGCGCAGCTTCTCGTTGGAAGCGCGGACGTCGACCATCAGATTCCCGTACGTCTTGCCGAGCCGGATCATCGTGATCGTCGAGAGCATGTTGAGGACGAGCTTCTGGGCCGTGCCCGCCTTGAGCCGGGTGGAACCGGTGAGCAGCTCCGGGCCGACGACGACCTCGATGCCGTGCTCCGCCGCGGCGCCCAGCGCGGAGTCCGCGTTGCAGGACAGGCCGATGGTCAGCGCGCCCTTGCTCCGGGCGTGCTCGACGGCCCCGATCGCGTACGGCGTGCGGCCGGAGGCGGAGATGCCGACCACGGTGTCGTCGGCCGTCAGGTCCAGGGCGTCGAGGTCGGCGGCGGCCAGCTCCTTGCTGTCCTCGGCGCCCTCGACGGCCTTGACCATGGCGGTCGGGCCGCCCGCGATCAGGCCGACGACCTCGGAGGGGTCGGTGTTGAAGGTGGGCGGGCACTCGCTGGCGTCGAGCACGCCGAGCCGGCCGGCGGTGCCCGCGCCCGCGTAGATCAGCCGGCCGCCGCGGGCCATGCGCTCCGCCGTGCCGTCGATGGCGGCGGCTATCTCGGGCAGCCGGGCGCCCACGGCGGCCGGGACGGTCTGGTCCTCGCCGTTCATGATGCGGGCGATCTCGATCGTGTCGAGCTGGTCGATGTCGGCGAGCTCGGGGCGGAACGCCTCGGTGGTGAGCGTCGCGAGCTGGGCGCGCAGCTCGCCGTAGCCGTCGGGGGCGGTGGCGTCGGCGTCGGTGGTGGAGGTCATGGAGGGCGGCTCTGCTTTCTCGGTCTCGTGCGGTTCAGCGGGTGCGGGGGGTTCGCGGATCGGCGGGCCGGTCAGCGGGGACGCGGGGTGTGACGGTGGGCCAGCGCTTCGTAGGAGGCGGCGAGGGCCGGTGCGGCCGTCTCGTACGTACGCTGCGCGACGCCTATGAACAGGCAGTCGACGACGAGGAGCTGGCTCGTACGGCTCGACATGGCGGCGGGCCGCAGCTCGCTCTCCCGGGCGGTGGACGTGGTCAGTACGTGGTCGGCGTACTGCGTGACCGGGCCGTCGGGGCGGCCGGTGATCGCGATCGTCGTCGCGCCGCGGTCGAAGGCGACCCGCAGTGGCTCGATCACGTCGACCGTGGAGCCGGAGTGCGTGATCGCGATGGCCACATCGCCGGAGCGGAGCTGCACGGCGTTGGTCACCGCGAGGTGCGGGTCCGTGTGGGAGTGCGAGATCAGGCCGATCCGGGCCAGCTTCTGCGCGAGGTCCTGGCCGACGAGGGAGGAGGCGCCCACGCCGTAGATGTCGATGCGGCGGGCGGTGGCGGCGGCGGCCACGGCGGCACCGAGCTGGACGGTGTCGAGCCCGGCGGCGGTGTCGGCGAGGGTCTGCTGCTCGTCGTAGGCCAGCTTGGCGACCACGTCGGCGATCGGGTCGTCGACCGCTATGTCGGCCGTGACGGAAGGGGCCCGGCCGGACTGCTGGTGCGCGGCGAGACCGGCGAGGGCCAGGCGCAGATCGCGATAGCCGGGGTAGCCGAGCAGGCGGGCCGTGCGGACCACGGTCGCCTCGCTGGTGCCGGTGAGCTCGGCGAGACCGGTGACCGTGAGTGCTGCGCAGCCGGCCGGGTCACCGGCGACGGCCTCGGCGACGCGCTGCATGGAACGGGTCATGGACGGCGCGAGCGTACGGACCTTGGCCGCGAGGGCCGCCGGGGCGGGCGGGGAGTCAGCGTTGAAACTTTCCTTCAGGTCATGGGTCACCTTTGAAAGATATTTTCAACCGGGTTGGCCGTCAACCCCCCTTTGGTCCCCTTCTTCACCGGTCCGCGGCCACCGCTTCCGGGAGCGCGGAATCCTCCGGCAGCGCGGCAGCGGAAACCTCCGGCAGTGCGGAAACGGAAACCTCCGACAGTGCGGAAACGGTGATCGTGAGCGCGCGAGGCGCATTCGCGGGCCGGGTGACAATGGGCCCATGGAGATGAATCCCTTGGAACAGGCGCTGCACACGGCCCGTGCGCTGGTCATGGCAGATCTCGCCGCAGGTGACGTCGCGGAGGCCGGGATCGTCTCGCTGGTCGAGGACGCGGTGACGCACCGCCGCTGGTGGGTCGAGCAGTGGCCCGACGGTGCCGCGTTCGTGGTGGGCCTGGTCGCCCAGGACGTGCAGGACGCGCTGCTCGAACGGTACGGGCGGTGGCCGCTCTGCCCGGTCTGCGACGCGGGCGACCCGCACGCCCTCGACGTGGAACCCGAACTGGGGCCGGACCCGCACTGGGTGTGCACCAAGGCCGCGGTGGCCGTGGCGCCGGTCGGTTCGCTGAGCGGGATACTGCGGCGGTGACGCTCTACATCGACCCGCCCGAGTGGCCGGGACACGGGCGGCTCTGGTCGCACCTGGTCAGCGATGTCTCCTTCGAGGAACTGCACGCCTTCGCGGCGTCCATCGGCTGCCCGCCGCGCGCCTTCGAGCGGGACCACTACGACGTACCTCAGACGCGGTACGAGGACGCGGTGCGGGCCGGGGCCCGGCAGATCGGCTCGAAGGAGCTCGTCCGCCGGATCACGGAAGCGGGGCTGCGACGCCCCAAGGGGCGGCCCGCACCGGGCTGAGGGCGTTCAGGCTCGTCGGGCCCGCGCCGCGCTGAGAAGCCGAGGTGCGTTCGGCCCGCGCCGCGCGGGGACGTTCAGGTGTGCTCGGCCCGCGCCGCGCTGCGGACGTTCAGGCGCCCGTCGAGGGGGCGCACACCTCCGCCGGGTCCTTCGACGTCACGGCCGGGGCGCCCGCCACCAGCCGCGACGAGCCGGCCCGGCCGCGCTGGAGCCGCAGCGAGAACACCACGGCCACCAGCGCCAGTACCGTCATCGCCGCCCCGGCCCACGCGGTCGCCGCGAAACCGAAGTCCGCGTCGATCACCTTGCCGCCCAGCCAGGGGCCGCTCGCGTTGCCCAGGTTGAACGCGGCGGTGGTCGTCGCACCGGCCAGCGTCGGGGCGGCGCCCGCGACGTTGAACATCCGGGCGTTGAGCGCCGGGGCCGTGTAGAACGCCGACAGGCCCAGCAGGAACGCCAGCCCGACAGCCGCGATCTGGCTCGATGCGAACAGGGCCAGCGCGGCCAGGAAGACCGTAGAGGCCGCCATTCCGCTCATCAGCACTCCGAAGAGATGCGCGTCCGCGACCCGGCCGCCGATCGTCGTACCGACCAGCGCCCCCACCCCGAACAGCGCGAGCACCGTCGACACCCAGCCCGAGTCCAGCCCGGCGACATCCGTCAGCAGCGGGGAGAGATAGCTGAACGCGCAGAAGACACCGCCCGCGGCCAGCGCCGTGAACACGATCGACAGCCACACCTGCCGGTCCCGGTAGATGCTCACCTCCTGCTTGATCCGGGGCTTGCGCTCCGGCAGCGGAATGCGCGGAATCAGCGTCACCACCCCGACCAGCGCCACGGCGGACGCCGCGCCCACGGCCCAGAACGCCGACCGCCAGCCGAGGTTCTCACCGAGGAACGCGCCCAGCGGCACGCCCAGCACATTGGCGATCGACAGACCGCCGATCATCACGGCCATCGCACGGGCCCGTGAGTTCACCGGAACCATCGCGATGGCGACGGCCGCCCCCACCGCCCAGAACCCGGCACAGGCGAACGCGCTCACCACCCGGGACGCGAAGAGCACCTCGTACGTCGGGGCCAGCGCGCCCGCGACCTGGCCGAGGCCGAAGACGGAGATCAGGGTGATCAGCGTGGTGCGGCGGGGCAGCCGGAGTGTGGCGACGGCGAGCAGCGGGGCGCCGATCACCATGCCGATCGCGAAGGCGGATATGAGAAGTCCGGCGCGGGGTATCGACACGTTCATGTCGTCGGCGATGGGCGGCAGCAGCCCGGAGAGCATGAACTCGCTGGTTCCCAGGGCGAAGACCGAGAGACCAAGGATGTACACGGCCAGGGGCATGCGGGAGCGGCGAGAGGCAGAGTCGGGCATGACAGCTGCCAACAGCGATCGGGGCCCGCGCATTCCCCGCTGCCGCGCATTCCCCGCTGCCGCGGGTTCCCTGCCGCTGCGCGTTTCCTGCTGCCGCGCGCCCCTGCCGCTGCGCTTCCTGCTGCCGGGGGCCGTGGCCGGGTCTAGTGGCTGAGCAGCTCCAGCTCGGTCAGCAGGTTCTGCCGCGCGCGCGGCTCCCAGTGCTCCGCCCCGTACGGCGTACGGAACAGCCGGGGCAGCCCGAGCAGCTGGCGCAGCACGGTCGCCCGCCCCTCGCGGAACGCGTCGTCGGGCACGAAGCCGTACTCCTCGCGGACCTGAGCCGCATAGGCCGCGTACTGCCTCGGGGGCGCCGCGAGGACGGCCAGGTCCGCATCGCAGAGCACCTCGCCGTCGGTGTCGCCGGCCGCCGGGTCGTGGGTGACGGTGAGCCGTACGAGACGGGCCACCTCGGCCGTCACGGCCTCCGGCACACCGGCCTCCGGCAGGGCACGCTCGGCCAGCGCCGCGCTGCGCTCCTCGTTCTCGGACCGGTCGGGCCGGTACACCGCGTCGTGGAACCAGGCGGCGAGGCGCACCGCGTCCGGGTCGGCCGCGTACTCGGCGAGCGTGTCGATGTGATCGAGCACCGCGACCAGGTGCGCGGTGGTGTGGTACTTGCGCTGCGGTTCCGCCCAGCGGGCCAGCAGATTGGCGGCGTACGGCAGCGGGTCCGGATCCTCGGCGCCTCCCCTGGCGGCGACGAGACAGGCGCGCCAGCGGTCGCGCAGACCGTCGTCGGTGCTGCTGCGAGGGGGCCGGGCCGTGTCGTCCATGCCCCGAGGTTAAGGCGTCGGGCCCCGGGTTTCAGGCATCCGGCTGCTTCGGGGAACGGGAGCGGGAGCAGAGGCAGGAGCGGGGCAGGGGCAGAGGCAGAGGCAGAGGCAGGAGACCGGAGCAGGGGCAGGAGACCGGAGCGGTGTCCGCTAGCGTGCGCCCGTGATGGACGCGATGGATGTGATGGAACCGGCGGACCCGGCGGGCCGGACGGCCCCGATGGATCTCAACGCGGATCTCGGTGAAGGGTTCGGGCACTGGACCCTCACCGATGACGACGCGCTGCTCGACTGCGTCACCAGTGCCAATGTGGCCTGCGGCTTCCACGCGGGCGACGCCTCAGTGATGCGGCGGGTCTGCGACACCGCGGCCGCCCGGGGCGTACGGATCGGCGCCCAGGTCGCCTACCGCGATCTGGCCGGCTTCGGACGCCGCTCGATGGATGTGCCGCCCGCCGAGCTGACCGCCGAGGTCGCCTACCAGATCGGTGCCCTGCGGGTGTTCGCCGAGGCGGCCGGTTCCGCGGTCTCGTACGTCAAACCGCACGGCGCCCTCTACAACCGCGCCGTCTGGGACGACGAACAGGCCGCCGCCGTGATCGAGGGCGTCCGGCTGGCCGGCGGGGGGCTCACGGTCCTCGGACTCCCGGGGTCGCGCCTGCTCGCCCACGCCGGGGCCGCGGGCCTCACCGCCGTGACGGAGGCCTTCGCCGACCGCGCGTACACGCCCGAGGGCACGCTGGTCCCGCGCGGCGAGCCCGGCGCGGTGGTGCACGACGCGGACGAGGTCGTACGCCGCAGTGTCGGGATGGCGGTGGACGGCGGCGTCCTCGGCGCGGACGGCAGCCGGATACCGGTCGCGGCGCGCTCGCTCTGCGTCCACGGCGACACCCCGGGCGCGGCGGCACTGGCGCGCAGGGTCAGGGCGGCGCTGGAGGCGGCGGGCGTGACCGTGCGGGCGTTCGCATGACTCCGGGCGCGGGGACGGGGACAGGGATGGGGACGGGCGTGGGCACAGACATGGGTGCAGACGCGGGCGCGGGCATGGGTTCGGACGCGGGCGCGGGTTCGGACGCGGATACAGGCGCGGACGCGGGTGCGGGCTCGTGGGGGCATGCGGGTGCGGGCGTCGAGGTGCTGCCCGCCGGGCCCGGCGCGCTGCTCGTCGAGCTGTCCTGCGGTGAGCACGCCGAGGCGTTCCACGCCGAGCTGCTGCGGCGCCGGGCGCTCGGTGAGCTGCCCGCCGTGCGCGAGATCGTCCCCGGTGCCCGGACCGTCCTCCTCGACGGCATCGCGGACCGCACCCCGGACGGCCGCGCGCGGCTCGCCCGTGGGCTCGCCTCCTGGCGGATACCGGCGCTGCGACGCGACAGCGGGGAAACCGTCGAGATCCCGGTGGTCTACGACGGCCCGGACCTCGCGGACGTGGCGGCGGCCTGGGGCGTCACCGTCGCCGAA
The DNA here is from genome assembly GCF_038448545.1 of Streptomyces sp. CLV115. Taxonomy (NCBI): domain Bacteria; kingdom Bacillati; phylum Actinomycetota; class Actinomycetes; order Kitasatosporales; family Streptomycetaceae; genus Streptomyces; species Streptomyces sp. CLV115. The sequence goes on along the minus strand of NZ_JBCEWQ010000105.1, from coordinate 1,176 downwards.
GTGCCCCGTATCCACGCCGGGACCGAATTCCGGGTGGCCTTCTGCGGATTCGCCCCCGGCTTCGGCTACCTCACCGGGCTCCCCGAGCGACTGCACCTGCCGCGCCGCGCGACCCCGCGCACCCGTGTCCCGGCCGGTGCGCTGGCGCTCGCGGGGGCGTACACCGGGGTGTACCCGCGCCCGTCGCCCGGCGGCTGGCAGCTCATCGGACGGATGCCCGAGCCCGGCGGGCTGTGGAATCCGGCCCGCGAACCGGCCGCGTTGCTGAGCCCCGGGGCGCGGGTGCGCTTCGTCGCGGCGGAGGTGCGGTCGTGAACGGCGCCGTCGAGGTGGTCCGGGCCGGTGCGCTGACCACCGTTCAGGACACCGGCCGCATCGGCTGGGCGCACGTCGGGGTGCCGCGGGCCGGTGCCCTGGACGCCCCCGCCCGGCGGCTGGCCAACCGGCTGGCCGGGAACGGGGCGGACGCGGCGGTGCTGGAGACGACCGTCACCGGCTGCGCGGTCCGCCCGGACCGGCCCGTTGTCGCCGTCGTCGGCGGGGCGCCCTGCCGGGTCACCGTCGACGGGCGGCCGGTGGCCTGGGGGGCTCCGGTACGGGTTCCGGCCGGCGCGGTGCTCGACGCGGGGCCCGCGGTCCGGGGACTGCGCGGCTATCTGGCGTTCGGCGGTGGCCTGGTGCCGGAACCGGTGCTGGGCAGCAGATCGGCCGACCTGCTCTCCGGGCTGGGCCCGGCCCCCCTGCGCGACGGGGACGTACTGCCCCTGGGACAGGCCCCGGCAGGGCTCCCGGGCGCCGACGCCGTGCCCTGGCCGGGCGTGCCCGCCGAACTCGTACTCCCGCTGCACCTCGGCCCCCGCCACACCTGGTTCACCGACGAGGCGCTGCGCACGCTCACCACGGCCGAGTACCGGGTCTCGGCGCACAGCAACCGGATCGGGCTGCGCACCCTGGGCCCGGCCCTGGACCGGGTCCGTGCGGGCGAGCTGCCCAGCGAGGGGATGGTGCTCGGCGCGGTCCAGGTGCCGCCGGACGGGCGGCCGGTGGTCTTCCTCAACGACCATCCGACGACCGGGGGCTACCCGGTCGTCGGCGTGGTGCACGAAACCGCACTCGCGGGGGCGGCACAGGCGGTGCCGGGAACCCGGGTGCGGTTCGTGCGGGCGGGCTGAGTAG
>NZ_JBCEWQ010000104.1:0-30829 GCF_038448545.1 Streptomyces sp. CLV115 | reverse complement strand
CCCCCCCCCCCCCCCCCCCCCCCGGCCGGCGGCCCGGAACGGTCCCGGTTGCCGCCGGCCGGGGGCCGACGCATCATCGATGACGGCTGTCGGAGCGCCCGGTCACCAGGTGACGGGCAGTTCGAGGGGATAGCGCCAGATCGACGTCCTGTTCCAGCGCACCTCCTCGGCCGGAGCCGCCAGTTTCAGCGCGGGGAAGCGCTTCAGCAGCGTCCCGATGGCGATCTGGAGTTCCGTGGCCGCGAGCGGGGCACCGAGGCAGTGGTGCCCGCCCCACCCGAAGGTCATGTGGGACGGTCCCTGCCGCTCCAGGTCCAGCTCGTCGGGGCGGTCGAACTTCCGGCCGTCGCGGTTGGCCGTCAGATAGGAGACGTGCACGATGTCCCCTTCCCGGATCCGTACGCCGCTCAGCTCCACGTCCTCCAGGGCGACCCGGGGGATGCCGACGCCCTTGCGGAAGGGGATGAAGCGCAGCAGCTCCTCGATGGCCTGCGGGAGCATCTCGGGGCGGTCGCGGACCATGGCGAGCTCGTCGGGCCTGGTGAGCAGCGTGTAGGCGATGTTCCCGATCTCGTACGTGGTGGTGTCCTGGCCCGTGATGAGCAGGACCATGGCCATGACGGTCAGTTCCTGGTCGTTGAGGATCTCGTCCCCGTCGCGGGCGGTGGCCAGCGCGCTGATCAGGTCGTCGCCCGGGTCGGCGCGCCGCTCGGCGGTCAGCGTCTCGAAGTAGGAGCGGAGATCGGCCTTGGCGCGTACCGCGGCGGGCTTGTTCTCCACGGTGGTGTCCATCATCGTCCGGGCGTGGGCGCGCAGTTGGGCGCGGTCGGCCTCCGGGATGTCGAGGACCTCGCAGATGGTGGTCAGGGGCAGCGGGGCGGCCAGATGCTCGAACAGATCGGCCGGGGCACCGTGCTCCTCCATCCGGTCCAGCAGCTCGTCGACCACGTGCTGGGTGCGCACCCGCATGCGCTCCAGGTGGCGGGGGGCGAAGCCCTTGGAGATCAGGCTGCGCAGCCGGCTGCTTCCCGGCGGGTCCATCACGTTGATCGCCTCGTCCTGCACGATCGGTTCGGGGGTCATGCGCGGGAAGTTCCGGCCGATGATGGCGGTCCGGCTGAAGCGCCGGTCGGTGGTCACCGTACGCACGTCGTCGTAGCCGGTGACGAGCCATGCCTCGCCGTCGCCGTGCGGGAGGCGGATGCGGGAGACGGGCTCTTCGGTCATCAAGTGCCTGAGCACCGGGTCGAATTCGAGGGCCTCGGCGTAGTCGAACGGGCAGTGCCGTGCGCCGGCTACTGGTTCCATGCGGAGCTCCAGAGGGGGATCTGACGGGTGGTTCACGAAATCGCGGGCCTGGACGGGACATGGGTGCCCGGTCGTCCTCCGGGCCACGCGCCGCCCCGGGCCGATTGGTCCATATGCAGAACGGATCGGACGACGCCGGTCGCTGGACCGGCGCAATCCGGTCCGGCGGCCGGCGGGGACGGGCCGTGACCGTCGGCCGGTGACCGGTCTCAGCCGCCCGGTACGACGTCGGTGGCGTCCACCGCGCGGCGCAGCGTACGGGCGAGCCGCACGCCGTCGTCCACCGCCCAGAAGTGGGTGAAGAACAGGCGGGGATCCTCCGACAGATGGTGGTTGTGCAGTTCGACGAGCTTGATGCCGCCGCGCCGCAGCGCCTTCAGTACGTGCGGGACCTCGTCGGCGCGCATGACGCAGTCGCCGCTGAGCGCGGCCCGGCCGCGGCCGACCGGCTGGAAGTTGAACGCGCTGGTCGAGCCCAGGCCGGGCGGCAGGATCAGATGGCCGTCCGCGACGGTCTCGCGGCGCACGAAGAGGATCTTGTAGAGCCCGTCCTCGACGGAGCCCTTCGCGCCCAGCGCCGCCTCCATCCGGGCGATGTCCAGGTCGACCGGGGTCGACCGGTTCGGGGCCACCGCGGGCGGGGTGCCGGTGCGGTCGAATCCCGCCCGCAGCCCGCGGGCCAGGGCCACCGCGTCGTGGCCGTGCCCGTGGACATGGGCCCACCAGAGGTCGGGGGTCTGGGCGAGCAGGTGCTTGTGGAGCGCGGTCTGCTCGATCCCGTGCGCCTGCCACGCGTCGATCACGTGCTGGAGTTCGTCCTCGGTGACCACCACGTCGCCCATGACCATCGTGCTGCCGTCGGCGTAGCGGACGAAGGCCACGTGCGTGCCCAGTGCCAGCCCCGGGGTGACGACGACGCCGTCGGAGACCACCAGCAGATCCTGCCGGGGAAAGCCCGTGTGGTACATCGTGCCGCGCAGCATGTTGCCCTCGCGGCCCAGCGTCTTCGCGACGCCCGCCCAGTCGCCCAGGTCCGTCGGTACCGGCTTCACCAGCTCTCCGTGCCCCGCCCCGGTCGTCCCGGCGGGCAGGGTGCGGGCGGCGGCGTCGGCGGGGCTCGCCGCGGCCAGTACCGGCGCGAGCGCGGCGGCTGTCAGCACGCGCCGCCGTGACGTGATCGCCCGTGTGCCGCCCGGGCCCTGCTGCCGGTCTCCGGTCATCATCCGATCGCCTCCATTGATCGCCTTCATGGCGAGATGAAAGCATGTGAAATCATGATGAAAGGATGAAAGCGGATACATCGTCAGCGGGTGGGCCTGTATGGACTAAGCGCGCTTTCCGGCCGGCCCGGTGGGACCGACCGTCCGCGGGGTCCGGCCGGTCGTACCCCGCCGCACCACCCTGCCTACCCTGACCCCATGGAACCGGTGATCGACCAGGCATTCGCGGCGGCCCTCTACTCGGACGGCGACGCCGGTCTCGACACCGGCGCCTCCCTGCTCGCCGCCGACCCGGCGGCCGACGCGGAACTGTGCCGACGCGGTGAGGAGTTCGTCCGCCGGGCCTGGGAGCGCGGCTGGCAGCCCGCCGATGTCGTACGCCTGGTCCGCCGCGACCTGGACGGGACGGCGGCCGGACTCGCCGCCGGGCTGATCGTCTCGGAGACCGCCCGGTACGAGCGGCTGCCGCCCCGCTGGCAGGGCCAGCTCGACGCGCTCCCCGCCGCTCCGCCCCGCAACCGGCCGGACCGCTTCTCCTATGCCACCGCCGTGCTCGGCCTGTACCGGCTGCTGCTCCGGCTCCCGTCGGTCGAGCCGGTCGGGCCGCCGCCCGGCACCTCCCCGCACGGGCTCCACCTGCCGCCGGCGCACGACGAGCCCCGGATGCTGACCCGGATCCGCGCCCTGCTCGCCAAGGCGGAGGCGACCGGCTTCCCCGAGGAGGCGGAGGCGCTCACCACCAAGGCGCAGGAGCTGATGGCCCGGCACTCCATCGACGAGGCCCTGCTCGCCGCCCGTACGCACAGCAAGGAGGCGCCGGGGGCGTGCCGGATCGGGGTGGACGCGCCGTACGAGACGGCGAAGGCGATCCTGCTCGACGCGGTCGCCGCCGCGAACCGCTGCCGTGCGGTGTGGAACAGCGACCTCGGCTTCTCCACGGTGGTCGGCTTCGAGCCGGACCTGGAAGCCGTGGAGCTGCTGTACACCTCCCTGCTGGTCCAGGGCACGGCGGCGATGACGAAGGCGGAGGCGGGCCAGCGGGCCGGCGGACGCAGGCGGACCAAGACGTTCCGGCAGTCGTTCCTGATGGCGTACGCCCAGCGGCTGGGCAGCAGGCTCGCCGCCGACACCGCCCGCGTCACCGCCGCCGCCGGGGCCGGGGCCGGACCGGCGGGGCCCGGCGACCCCGCACTGCTCCCGGTCCTCGCCGCCCGCGACATGGCCGTCACGGACACCGCCGGGCGGATGTTCCCCGAGACCACGACCACCCGGGTCCGGGGCGCCACCGACCTGGACGGATGGACCCACGGCACGGCGGCGGCGGACCGGGCCCGGATGGGCGGGAACGGCCCGGAGCTCCGGGGCGGCCGGGGCGACCGCTGAGGGATCGGCAAGGACCGCGGGACGCCCCCCGACCGCAGCCGGGACGGCCTCCCCGCCCGGCCATGTCCCACTCCGGACAACTCGGGCCAATCGGTAATTCCGGTTAGGCTCTCGGCATGAGCTGGCTCCGGGCGCTGAAGGAGACCGCCCGCTCGGGGCTGTCGATCGAGCGGCGCCGTCTCGAACCGCTCATCGCGGTCCGCGGTGCGGCCGGTCTCGCCCTGGTCATCGGGGTCGGCCTCGCGTTCTTCGGCCCGGTGGTCGCCGCGAGCTCCGCGTTCGGCGCGTTCCAGGCGGCCATCGCCACCTTCCAGCGCAGCTGGCGCCCCCGGCCCGTACTCGCCCTGGTCTCCGGGGCGAGCCTCGCCGTGTCGACGTTCCTCGGCTATCTCACCGGCTCCCGGCTGCCGCTCTTCCTCGCCCTGCTGGTGCTCTGGACGTTCGTCGCGGGACTGGCCTGGGCGGCGGGCCCGACCGCCGGCATCATCGCGGCGTCCAACGTGGCGATCATGATGGTCACGGTCACCCTGCCCACCTCCGTCGCCAACTCGGCCGTGCACGCCGTGATGATCCTGTTCGGCGGAATCGTGCAGGCGGCGCTGATCGTCCTGTTCCCGGTACGCAGATGGGGCGCCCAGCGCGACGCCCTCGCCGACGCCCTGGCCGCCGAGGCCGACTACGCCCGGCGGCTGCGCCACGACCCGCTCGCCCCCTTCGACCCGGTGCCGCTGATGACGGCCCGCAGTGCGGCGGCGGTCACTCCGCGCCAGGCCCGCCGCCGGCCGCCCGAACTGCGGGGCTCCCGAGGGGTCGCGGAACGGATCAGACCGGTGCTCGCCTCGCTCGCCGACCCGTCCCTGGGCGTGCCGGACGAGGGGCCGGAGCGGGAGAGGGTCCGTGAGCTGCTGGCCGCCGCCGGATCGGTGCTCGACTCGGCGGCCCGCGCGATCCGGCACGGCGACCCGGTCGAGCTGGCCCCGTCCGCCGTCGCCACGCTGAAGACCCCGGACACCGGAACGCTGCTCACCGGCCCGCCGCTCCGAGCCGCCGACCGGCTCGGCGCCCTGCTCTCCGACGTCATCGAGACGGCCGAGGGCGAGGGGACGAAGGAACAGGACGCCAGGGCGGAGGAGGCCGCCGAGGCCATCAAGACCTCCTCGGTCGGAACACCCCCCGCCCCGCACCGCCGCCGCCCCACCCTGCTCCGGCTGGTCCCCGTCGTCGGCAGGGCGATGCGCGCGGAGCTGCGCCCGGGGTCACCGATCCTGCGGCACGCCGTCCGGGTGTCCGTCGTCGCGGCCGTCGGCTACCTCATCGGCACCGCGCTGCCGTTCGGCCACGGCTACTGGGCTCCGATGGCCGCCGTCATGGTGATGCGGCCGGAGTTCTCCCAGACCTACGGGCGGTCGGTGGCCCGGTTCGGCGGCACGATCGTCGGCGTCTCGCTCGCCACCGCGATCGTCCAGACCGCCCATCCCGGAGTGACCACGGCCGCGGTGCTCTCCGTGTTCTGCGCCCTGCTGATGTACCTGCTGATGGGCACGGGGTACGTGGTCGGCCAGGCCTGCGTCTCGGCGTACGTCGTCTTCCTGCTCGGGATGGCCGGCGACGACTGGTCGCAGACCGTGCTCGAACGGGTCGTCCTCACCCTGGCGGGCGGCCTGCTCGCGATGACCTCGTACGCCCTGTACCCGGCCTGGGAGACCCCGAGGCTGCGCGGCAGGCTCGGCGACTGGCTGAAGGCGGACGGGCGGTACGCGGCCTCGGTCGTCGACCAGTACGCCGAACCGGCCGAGCGCGGCCACGACGACGTGCGCTCCGCGCTGCTCGACACCCGGGAGGCCCGGGTCGCCTGGCAGGAGGCGCTGGCCACCGCCCAGCACGAACCGGTGCGCAACCGGGGCCTGTCCCGCGCCGCCGCCGACGAAACCCAGCACGCGCTGGCCCAGCTGGGCCGGGCCGCGATGCTCCTGGAGGCCCACCTGCCGGGCGGCAACGCCACCCCCGAACCGGACGCGGCGCGCCTGGCCGAGGCGTTGCGCCGGGCCACCGAGCAGGGGGCGAAGGCGGTGCGGGAGCGGAAGGTGCCGGACTGGACCGAGGTGCGCGAGGCGCTGGCGGAGTGGGACGCACGGCAGCTCGCGGACGAGGAGCGGGCGGACCCCTTCGTACGGGAAGGGGCCCATCTGCTCCTCGAAGCCCTGGAGGAGTTCTCCCGGGGACTGGACGGAAAGCCGAAGCCGAAGGCGGAGCCCGGGGCGGTCAACTCGCCCGGGAACGAAGCGGGTTGACCGGACCGGGCGCCGGGCGTCAGGGAGCCGTGGTCGGCAGGTCGGCCAGGTCCGGCAGACCGGACGGCAGGGCGCCCGGGTCGGTCTTGGCCAGGGTGTCCTCGATCCCGCCGGCCCAGGAGACCACGACGGTCTTTCCGTCGTTGGACTCGACGGTCCCCGCGGTGCGGTCGTCGCCGCCGTCGACACACTTCAGCGTGAGCGTCACCTTGCCCGTGCCCTGCACGGTGCCCGTGCAGGCGCGCTGTTCGGTGACGAGCGCGGCCTTGCCCGACGACACCGACAGGACGACCGCCTTGCCACCGGTCCTCCCGGCCCAACCGCCTTCCAGCGCCGCCGCGTTCGTCGCGGACCCGTTGTCGTCGCCGGACGACTCGCCGGACGATCCGCCGGGCTGGTCCGAGGCGGTGGATCCGCTCGGTGTGCCGCTCTTCTCGCCGTCGCTGCCGCAGCCGGTCAGTGCCGCGGCGGAGAGGATTCCGGCAGCGATCACCACGCCGGTCCGTATGAGCCTGTGCATCTGTAATTCCCCCTTGTTGACGAAAGACCGGGCCAAGTTATCAGCGGGTCGCGGCGGGATGGAGAGCCCGACCCGGGGTAGACGCAGCCGAAACGGCGTCCGGTGCGTCTGTACATACGGAGTAAAGCTGTAATCGCGAGAACACCCCGCGTGCACGTGCATCCGCGCATGCATCTGCGCATGCAGGGAAATTTGAACAGAGCTATGATCCGAGACAGTTGACACTTGCACCTTGCAACTCGGGGAGCGTCCTGTGCACCACGTGTACAACGGCATGGCGGCCACAGAGCTTCGCGGAGTCGTCTGGCAGAAGAGCAGACACAGCAACTCCCAGGGTTCCTGCGTGGAGTTCGCGAAACTGCCCGACGGAGATGTGGCGATGCGGAATTCGCGCCACCCCGACGGGCCGGCGCTGGTCTATACGCCGGCCGAGATAGAGGCACTGCTGCTCGGTGTGAAGGACGGGGAGTTCGACCACCTCATAGCGGGCGGCTGAGCGCTCCCCGCGGGCCGGTGTCCGGCCCGGACCGCCGGCCGCTCGTCGCGGCCGGGCGGATCAGATGCCGTCGGTGAGCCGGAACAGCGCCCAGACCACCTTGCCGCGCGACGACGCCGGCGCGTTCGGGCCCTCGGCCACCGGCGAGGGATGCCAGCCCCACGAGTCGCTGAAGGACTCCACGAGGAAGAGGCCGCGGCCGGATTCCGCGCAGTCCGGTGCCTCGGAGGCGATCGGGCTCTCCTGGCTGGGGTCGCGCACCGCACACACCAGCCGCGAACTCCAGCGCATCAGATGCAGCCGTACCGGGGGGTCCTGGGACTCCGGTCCGGCGTTGTCCGAGGGCAGGGCGTGCCGCAGGGCGTTGGTGACGAGTTCGGAGACCACCAGTGCGACGTCGTCGAACCGGTCGGCGAGCCCCCATCCGGTCAGCGTCGTCCGGGTGAACCGCCTTGCCCCGCCCACGGCTTCGTAGCGGGCGGGCAGTGTGCAGGTGGCCGATCCGGAGACGCCTGAGGGATCGATGGGGGGAAGCCCCTGCCGTAACGGCGCGAGCATCGTCGATCCATTCGTCCCCATGCGAGGCACTCCCGGGATTCGCGGCTGTATCAGAACTGCGGGGGGTACAGCGGCACAACACGAACGAGCACGCAGGTGCGCGAGCCCCATGGTTCCCAATGCGCAGGGCAGATGCAAGGGCAGATGCACGTGCACGCGCCTGACCTGTCCGAACCCGTGCCGGTTCTTGGTCATTTCTTCCTGCGCGTATTCTCACAGCTTTCTGGAAGGCTTCTCATTTCCGTAATCGAATGAGTACGGGCTGAAGCGTTTTGGTGGCAGAATCCGGCACTTGGGGTTCAGGGGGGAGCCCCGATGCCAGGGAAGCGATGGGGAGGACCGGGCCAGTGACGGCAGGCGAGTCGAGTGGATCTGTGGTGCGGCGCATCCTGCTGGGCTCGCAGCTCAGGCGGCTGCGCGACTCGCGCGGTATCACCCGTGAGGCGGCCGGCTACTCGATCCGGGCCTCCGAATCGAAGATCAGCCGCATGGAGTTGGGACGGGTGAGCTTCAAGGCCAGGGACGTCGAGGATCTGCTCACGCTCTACGGAGTCACGGACGAGGCGGAGCGCGATGCCCTGCTCGGCCTGGCCCGGGAGGCCAATGTGGCGGGCTGGTGGCACAGTTACGGCGATGTGCTGCCCGGCTGGTTCCAGACATACGTCGGACTGGAGGGAGCGGCATCGCTCATCCGGGTGTACGAAGTCCAGTTCGTCCACGGGCTGTTGCAGACCGAGGCGTACGCGCACGCGGTCGTCGCCCGGGGCATGGGCGCCGCGCCCGCCGTCGAGATCGACCGCCGGGTGGCGCTGCGGCTGGAACGTCAGAAGGCCCTCGTCTCCGAACGTGCCCCCCATCTCCACGCCGTACTGGACGAGGCGGCGCTGCGTCGGCCGTACGGCGACCGCGAAGTGATGCGCGGGCAATTGCGGCATCTGATCGAAATGTCGGAACAGCCCAACATCACTCTCCAGGTCATGCCCTTCAGTTTCGGCGGGCATGCCGGCGAGAGCGGTTCTTTTACGATGCTGCGATTCCCGGAATCCGATCTGTCGGACATTGTCTATTTGGAGCAGCTGACAAGTGCGCTCTATCTGGACAAGGCCGAAGATGTCGCTCAGTACGAAAAGGCCATGGTGCGGCTCCACGAGGACAGCCCGGGGCCCGAGGAGAGCCGCGATCTGCTCCGTGGTCTACTCCAACTCACCTGATTCGTCAGTACGATGGCGGTTCGACGGGAGTTGCACCTGAGTCAAGGGATCTGCATGTCCTTCTTCTACGAGCTGGCCGACCAATACATCGACGGTGAGTGGCGGACCGGAACCGGCTCGTGGGACATCATCGATTTCAATCCCTTCGACGGGGAGAAACTCGCCGCGATCACCATTGCCACCGTGCAGGAGGTCGACCTGGCCTACCGCGCCGCGGAACGCGCCCAGCGCTCCTGGGCCACCACCGGAGCGTACGAGCGCCGCGAAATCCTGGAACGTGCCCTGCGCATCACCGGGGAACTGCGCGACGACATCGTCGAAGCGATCATCGACGAACTCGGCGGCACCCGGGTCAAGGCGGAGTACGAGGTCCGGGTCGCCGAGGAATTCCTGCGTGACGCGATCCGTCGGGCGCTGCGCCCGCCCGGCAGTCTGCTGCCCGCCCTGGCGGACGGCAAGGAGAACCGTCTCTACCGGCTGCCCGTCGGCGTCATCGGTGTGATCACCCCGTTCAACTTCCCGTTCCTGGTGGCGATGAAGTCCGTCGCACCGGCCCTCGCGCTCGGCAACGCGGTCGTCGTCAAGCCCAACCAGAACGCCCCGATATCCGGCGGCACCCTGATCGCGAAGATCTTCGAGGACGCCGGACTGCCCGCCGGGCTCCTCAACGTCGTGATCACCGATGTCGCCGAGATCGGCGACGCGTTCATCGAGCATCCCGTGCCCCGGGTGATCTCGTTCGCCGGCTCGGACCGGGTCGGCCGCCATGTCGGCGCGGTCGCGGCCGGGCACTTCAAGCGGACGATCCTCGAACTCAGCGGCAACAGTGCCCTGGTGGTGCTGGAGGACGCGGACATCGACTACGCGGTCGAGGCCGCCGTGCACAGCCGCTTCGTCTACCAGGGGCAGGTCTGCATGGCCGCCAACCGGATCCTGGTGGACCGCCGTGTCGAGCAGGAGTTCACCGAGGGGTTCACCGCCGCGGTGGCCGCGCTGAAGACCGGTGACCCGCGCGATCCGGAGACCCGGATCGGCCCGGTCATCAGCACCTTCCAGGCCGACGCGCTGACCGCGCTGGTCGACCAGGCGATCGCCGAGGGGGCCACCGCGCTCGTCCGGGGCCGGACCCGCGGCAACCTCGTGGAGCCGACCGTGCTCACCGGGCTCCCCGACGGCTCACCGCTGCTGTCCCAGGAGATATTCGGCCCGGTGGCGCTGCTGATGACGTTCGACGGCGAGGACGAGGCCGTACGGATCGCCAACGACACCCCGTACGGGCTGAGCGGCGCGGTGCACACCGGCAGCACCGAACGCGGGGTGCGGTTCGCGCGGCGGATCGCCAGCGGGATGTTCCACGTCAACGACTCGACCGTGCAGGATGATCCGCTGGTGGCGTTCGGCGGGGAGAAGTCCTCCGGCCTCGGCCGGCTGAACGGCGAGGCGACCGTCGAGGCCTTCACCACCCAGCGGTGGATCTCGGTCCAGCACGGCCGGACCGCCTTTCCCTTCTGATTTCCGTGCCTCCTCGTCATCGAGGACAGAAGCTGACCGCATCGGGCCGTAGCTTGTTCGGTGTCAGGCAGAACCGGCACAAGACATCGAGGCGGTCATCATGGTCACTCACGTTCCCTCGGAAACCCCCGGCGACGAGCGCGGCATGCTCCTCTCCTTCGTCGAGGCCCAGCGCGGGGCGATCCGGCGCTCCCTGATCGGACTGACGGAGGAGCAGGCGGCGAGCCGCCCCAGTGTCAGCCGGCTCTCCCTCTCCGGGCTGCTGAAGCACGTGGCCGAGACCGAGCTGAACTGGTTGCGGATGGCTCAGCAGCAGCCGAACGAGGGCGCCCGCGTCGAGGAGACCTGGGCGGACAGCTTCCGGCTCGTCGGCGACGAGACCGTGGCGCAGATGCTGGAGTTCTGGGACGGCATCGCGGCCGAGACCGAGAAGTTCATCCGCTCGGTGCCCGACATGAGCGACACCTTCCCGCTGCCCGAGGCCCCCTGGTTCCCGAAGGGGGAGCGGTGCTCGATGCGGTGGCTGCTGGCCCATCTCGTCGAGGAGATCGCCCGGCACGCCGGGCACGCCGACATCATCCGGGAGTCCCTGGACGGCCGGACCGCGTTCGAGCTGATCGCCGAGGCGAAGGGCTACTCTAATCAAAGTTGAGTAGAAGAGGTGCGTGAGATGTCCGCGATCCGGCTGCTGGTCCTCTGCGCCGTGCGCCAGCACGGCCGGGCGCACGGCTATCAGGTCCGCAACGACCTGGAGTACTGGGGCGCGCACGAGTGGTCCAATGCCAAGCCCGGGTCGGTCTATCACGCACTGAAGCAGATGGCTAAGCAGGGGCTGCTGCTCGCGCACGAGACCGCCCCGAGCACGGCGGGCGGCCCGCCCCGTACCGAGTACGAGATCACCGGGCGGGGCGACGAGGAGTACTTCAGGCTGCTGCGCGCGGCGCTGACCTCGTACGACCAGAAGCCGGACGTGCTGTCGGCGGCGCTCGGCGGGATCGTCGACCTGGAGCGGGCCGAGGCGGTCGCGCTGCTCAAGGAGCGGGTCGCCGGTCTCGCGGCCTGGCGGGCCACGGTCACGGAGTACTACACGCCTCAGGACGGGCCCGAGTCGATCGGCCACATCGGCGAGATCATGAACATGTGGGTCCACTCGGCGGACGCCGGGGCCGAGTGGACGCGCGGGCTGATCGCCCGCATCGAGGGCGGGGCGTACACCTTCGCGGGGGAGGGCGAACCCTTCGTCGGAGTGCTCGCCGAGGGGCAGGAGAACCCCTACGCGACGGGGCGCTGAGCCCGATCGGCCAGCCGGCGCCTCAGTGGTGGAACGAGGTGGCCGTCTCCCGGTCGTGGCTCAACGGGTGCGCCTGGCGGCGCAGATCGGGAAGGATCAGGTCCAGGTCCTCCAGCAGCAGTTCGGCGAGGTCCGAGGAGAAGCCGTTGCGGCACACCACCCGCAGCACCGCCAGGTCCTGCCGGTTGGCCGGGAAGGTGTACGCCGGTACGCGCCAGCCCTGTTCCCGCAGCCGCCGTGACACGTCGAAGACGTCGAAGGCCGTCACGTCCGGTGCGGTCGTCAGCGCGAGGACGGGCAGCTGGTCGCCCCGGGTGAGCAGCCGGAAGTCGCCGATCGCCCCGATCCGTTTCGCGAGCCCGCAGGCCACGTCCCGGGACGCCTGCTGGACGGCCCGGTAGCCCTCCCGGCCCAGCCGCAGGAAGGTGTAGTACTGCGCCACCACCTGCGCGCCCGGCCGGGAGAAGTTCAGCGCGAAGGTCGGCATGTCGCCGCCCAGGTAGTTGACCCGGAACACCAGCTCCTCGGGCAGTTCGGCGGGCGAACGCCACAGCACCCAGCCGACGCCCGGGTAGACCAGGCCGTACTTGTGCCCGGAGGTGTTGATGGAGGACACCCTCGGCTGGCGGAAGTCCCAGGACAGGTCCTCGTCCAGGAACGGCGCCACCATCGCCCCGGAGGCCCCGTCCACGTGGACGGGGATGTCCAGCCCGGTGCGTTCCTGGAGGGCGTCCAGTGCCGCGCACAGCTCCGCGATCGGCTCGTAGGAGCCGTCGAAGGTGGAGCCGAGGATGCCGACGACACCGATGGTGTTCTCGTCGCAGAGATCGGCCGCGGCCTGCGGGTCGAGATGGAAGCGGTCGCCCTCCATCGGGACCAGCCTCGGCTCGACCTCCCAGAAGTTGCAGAACTTGTCCCAGCAGACCTGCACATTGATGCCCATGACCAGGTTCGGCCGGGCGGACGCGGGATAGCGGTCGGCGTTCCTGGCCGCCCAGCGGCGCTTCAGCGCCATTCCGGCGAGCATGCAGGCCTCGCTGGAACCGGTCGTCGAACAGCCCACGACGGCCGAGGGATCGGGGGCGTTCCAGAGGTCGGCGAGCATCGCCACACAACGCCGCTCCAGCTCGGCGGTGCGCGGGTACTCGTCCTTGTCGATCATGTTCTTGTCGCGGCACTCGCCCATCAGGATCCCGGCCTGGGGCTCCATCCAGGTGGTGACGAAGGTGGCGAGGTTGAGCCGTGAGTTGCCGTCGAGCATCAGCTCGTCATGGACCAGGCCGTACGCGGTCGACGGCGGCATCGGCCCGTCGGGCAGCCGGTGCCGGGGCGGCGCCGACTCCATGCCCGCGGCCGGGTCGGCCTCCCCGTAGAAGGGGTTGAGGGCGAGCCGGCGGCGGGGGTCGGAGGGTTCGGTGCTCTGGGACGAGCCCTTGTGGAGAGGCATCGGGACAGCCCTTCAGTGCTCGGCGGCCAGGCCGTCCTTGATGGCCCGGGTGAACTTCACGACCCGCTCGGCCTGGACCCGGGCGGCGGTCAGGGTCTGCTCGCCGACCGGGATGTCGCCCTGGCCGGCGACGTGCGAGGTGCCGTACGGATTGCCGTCGGCGAACTTCGACGGGTCCGTGTAGCCGGGGGCGACCAGGATGCCGCCGAAGTGGTGGATCGTGTTGTAGAGCGCGAGCAGCGTGGATTCCTGGCCGCCGTGCGCGGTGCTGGTGGAGGTGAAGCCGCTGTAGACCTTGTCCGCGAGGCGGCCCGCCTGCCAGAGGCCGCCGAGGGTGTCGAGGAACTGCTTGAGCTGGGCGGTGACGTTGCCGAACCGGGTCGGCGATCCGAGGATCACGGCGTCCGCCCAGATCATGTCGTCGGCGGTGGCCTCGGCGATGTCGGCGGTGGCCTTCGCGTTGGCCGCCCAGGCCGGATTGGAGTCGATGGCCGCCTGCGGGGCCAGCTCGCGGGCCTTGCGCAGCCGCACCTCGGCGCCGGCCTTCTCGGCGTACTGCGCGACGGCCTTGGCGATCGTGGCGACGGTACCGGTCGACGAGTAGTAGATGACGGCGACGTTGACGGGCGTGGGCATGGCGCGAACCTCCGACGGACCTGACGGAATGAATCAGGACGAATCCATACGGTTGCGACGATACGGAAGGGCCGGGCATCCGGCGCGTCGGACGGCACTCCGGCTCGCTTCGGCGGCACCCGGCTCACTTCAGCGGCGTACCGTCCTCGTGCAGCTGCATCTGCGGCCGCCCGGTCACCAGCAGCCACACGGGCAGCGAGGCGACGCACAGCAGCGGCAGTACCGCCGCGTCGCCCACCAGCACCGCCGCGGTGAACAGGCTGAGCCAGCCCTGCCGGGTGATGGCCAGCAGCACCCCCAGTACCCCGCAGGTCACCGCCAGTGCCACCGGCACCGAGGCGACCAGGGCGTGGGCGCAGAGCCCCAGCGCGACGCCCACGAAGACGGCGGGGAAGATCCGCCCGCCCCGGAAACCGCAGCTCGCCGCGATCACCAGCGCGGCCGTCTTCACCACGGCCATGACCGCGAACTGCCCGGCCGGCCACCCGCTCGGGTCGGCGGCCAGCTCCTTCACCTCGTCGAGCCCCTTGAACAGGGTGAGACGGCCGCCCAGCGCGCCCAGCAGGCCGAGCAGCAGCCCGCCGGCGGTCAGCGCCAGGACCGGGTGCCGCAGGGCCCGGAAGCACCGGTGCGCGTACGGGAAGGCGTACACCGCCAGCAGGCCGAGCACCGCCCCGGCGAGCGCGACGACGACGGAGGAGAGCAGGTCGTCCCAGTTCGTTCGGGTGTAGGGCGGCAGCGACAGGTCGAAGCTCGGACGGGCCAGCAGGGTCATGGTGAGCGCGCCCGCGGTGCCCGCCGCGAGCGGGCCGAAGAGGCGGTCCCAGAGCGCGCCCGGTTCGGCGCGGGAGGCGAGGATCTCGGAGAGGATCAGCGCGGCGGCGACCGGGGTGCCGAAGAGCGCCCCGATGGTGCCGGCCGCGGCGAGCGAGAGCCAGAGCGCCGCCGGTGTGCCGGGCCGGAAGCGGCGGCCGAGCAGGCAGGCCAGCGCGATGTTGGCAGCCGTGATCGGATTCTCCGGACCGAGGCTGACCCCGCCCGCCAGGGTCAGGACCGTGACCAGCAGCAGCCCCGGGACCACCCCCGGCGGCAGCGGCGGATCGACCAGCCCGGTGGTCGCCGGATCGGGGCCCGCGTGACCGGGCACCGCCCGGACGAGCAGCCCGACCGCCAGCCCGCTCGCGGTGAGCATGACGACCGTCCAGAGCACGGAGTGGCGGCCGACGGAGAGCGCGTCGGGGAGCGTCTCCCAGAGCACGTCCTGAAGCCTCTCCGCGAGCAGGCTGATGCCGAGCAGGACGAGGGCGGAGAGAACCCCGACGGCCAGTGCGGGCACGATGACGGGCAGCAGCCGCCGTACGGGGGTGGGCTCGGGGGCGGATCCGGTGAGAGCGGAGGATTCGGTGGCCACCGGCTCACCATAACGGCGTAAAAGGAACATAACCCATCAAATGGCACCGAGGGTGGTGCCGATTCGGGCTTGCACCTCACGTCACGTCAGGACCGAGGCTCAGGACGTACCCGATCGCAGAAGGGAGCGGGACAGCCGTGGAGTACCCCGTGGGACAGGTCGCCGGATTCGCCGGAGTCACGGTGCGCACGCTGCACCACTACGACGGCATCGGACTGCTCTCGCCCAGCGGGCGCAGCCGGGCCGGGCACCGCCGCTACGACGACGGCGATCTCGACCGGCTCCAGCAGATCCTGTTCTACCGGGAACTCGGCTTCCCGCTCGACGAGATCGCGGTACTGCTCGACGATCCGGGAGCGGACCCGCAGGAACATCTGCGGCGCCAGCACCGACTGCTCTGCGACCGGATCGCCGAACTGAGAAGGATGGCCGACGCCGTCGAGACAGCAATGGAGGCACGGAAGATGGGCATCAACCTCACGCCCGAGGAGAAGTTCGAGGTCTTCGGGGGCAAGGACCCCGAGGAGCACGCCGAGGAGGCCGAAGCCCGCTGGGGCGGCACTGACGCCTACGCCGAGTCGCAGCGCCGGGCCGCCGGGTACACCAAGGACGACTGGAAGCGGATGCAGGCGGAGGTCGCCGAGTGGAGCGCCGCCTACACCGCGCTGATGGAGGCCGGGGAGCCGGCCACCGGTGAGCGGGCGATGGACCTGGCCGAGGCCCACCGGCTGCACATCGGCAAGTGGTTCTACGAGTGCTCCGCCGAGATGCACCTGGGGCTCGGCGGGATGTACGTGTCCGACGAGCGGTTCCGCGCGTTCTACGACTCGATGCGGCCGGGCCTGGCCGAGCACCTGCGCGACGCGATCGAGGCCAACGCGCGGCGCCTGGGGTGACCGCCACGGGGGCGGCGGCGGCCGGACGACGACCGCCCCGCCCCCGTGGCCCCGCCCGCTCAGCTCCTGCTGATCACGACCGCCGTTCCGTACGCGCACACCTCCGTGCCCACGTCGGCCGCCTCGGTCACGTCGAAGCGCATCATCAGCACCGCGTTGGCGCCCCGCGCCTTCGCCTGCTCGACGAGCCGTTCCATCGCCTGGTTGCGGGTCTGGACCAGGGTCTTGGTCAGGCCCTTCAGCTCGCCGCCGATCATGGACTTCAGTCCGGCACCGATCTGGCTGCCCAGGTGGCGGGAGCGGACCGTGAGGCCGAACACCTCCCCGATCACCCGCGTCACCTGGAAGCCCGGCACGTCGTTCGTCGTGACGACCAGGACGTCCGACCGGTCCGTCTGCCCGCCGCCGTAATCCTCAATGCCCATCGTGTGGCACCTCCTGGAGACAGCTTTGTCCCGGTTGCCCCGGTGTGCATCCCCGAGCGGGCCACTGGAACCCAGGGGCGTCATCCTGCGTTGATAGCTTTGGGCGGCCACGCAGCCGCCATCGAACGATCCAGGAGCCCCGGACCCTTGAATACGCTTGCGCTCGGCCCGAGCTGGCTGGACCCGGACTATCTGATCAACACCTTCGGACTTCCCGGCGTACTCCTCATCGTGTTCGCCGAGTCCGGACTGCTGATCGGCTTCTTCCTCCCCGGCGACTCGCTCCTGTTCACCACGGGCCTGCTGGTGACCACGAACCAGCTGAAGGCCCCGCTCTGGCTGGTCTGCCTCCTGGTGGCGCTGGCGGCGATCATCGGTGACCAGGTGGGCTATCTCTTCGGCCGCAAGGTCGGCCCCTCGCTCTTCAACCGCCCGGACTCCCGCCTCTTCAAGCAGGAGAACGTCGAGAAGGCACACGAGTTCTTCGAGAAGTACGGCCCGAAGTCGCTGATCCTGGCCCGCTTCGTGCCCGTGGTGCGCACGTTCACCCCGATCATCGCCGGTGTGAGCCGGATGAACTACCGCTCGTTCATCGTGTTCAACATCATCGGCGGAGTGCTCTGGGGCGTCGGTGTCACGCTGCTCGGCTCGGCCCTCGGCAAGATCGACTTCGTCCACGAGAACATCGAGGCGATGCTCATCCTGATCGTGCTCATCTCGGTGGTGCCGATCGGGATCGAGTTCCTGCGGGCCCGCTCCAAGTCGAAGAAGGAAGCGGCGTCCGGCGGCGGCGAGGGCCAGGGCCCGTCCGCCGGGGGCAGCCCGTCCCCGGGCCAGCGCGGCCGGCACGCCAAGCGCTGACGTACGTCCCGCCCGCCGGGCCTCAGAAGCCGCGCGTCCGCTTGGCCGCGCGGCGGTTGGCCCCGCCGACCGCACCCGGCACCCGCATGAACAGCCGGGAGATCTCGCTCCCCAGGTTCACCCCGATCGCGATGGCCAGGGCCGTGGCTACCGCCGTCGACAGCGAGGCGAGCCCGGTGTTCACCCTCCCCTGCGCCACGGCCAGCAGACCGAAGTACGTGGCCGAACCGGGCAGCAGCGGACCGATCGCCGCCGTGATGAACGGCAGCGACGAGGTGTACCGGTAGCGCGAGAACAGCTGCCCGAACAGACCCACCAGACCGGCCGCCGTCGCCGTCGCCGCCACCGGCGAGATATTGCCGGTACGGGCCATCGCCCCGTAGATCACCCAGGCCACACCGCCGTTGAGGGTCACCGCCAGCACCGTGGACCGGTCCTGCTGGAGCAGGATCGCGAAGGCGAGACAGAGCGCCATCGACGCCAGGATCTGCACCACCGGCCGGTCGTGCGGGACGAATCTTGCCTCGGGGTTCAGCTGGGCGCCCAGCTGGAGCCCCAGGTACAGCACCAGCAGCACACCGACGACGATGCCGATGAACAGGTACATCACTTCCAGCAGCCGAGCCGCCGCGGTGATGTAGTAGCCGGTCAGCCCGTCCTGCACCCCCGCCACCAGCGCCCGCCCCGGCAGCAGCGCGAACAGCCCACCGGTGATCACCGCCGACGGCCGCACGTCCGACCAGTGGGTGAGGGTCAGCGCCACACCCATCGCGGCGGGCGGCATCGCCGCCACCACGAACTGGTAGAACTCCGGCAGCCCCCGGCCCGCGAAGAGCCAGGCCAGCCGGTCGCCGAGCATCGCGCCGACCGCCGCCACCACGAACACCAGCGGACCACCGCCGACCAGCACCGACGCCGCTCCCGCGAGGCCGCCGCCGGCCAGCGTCAGCGCCCAGCCGGAGTACGGGTGACGGTTGCGCCGGATCTCCGCCAGCCGCCGGTAGGCCTCCTCCAGCGAGACCTCGACCTCCTCGGAGGTGATGTCGTCGATCAGCCGGAAGACGGCCGCCAGCCGGGTGTAGTCGGTGCCGCGCCGGCGTACGGTACGGCTCGCCGTCACCGGGTCGTCGACCAGCGACGGCTGGTGCGAGATCGACAGCAGGGTGAAGGTGACCGTGGGCTCGCTGCGGTCCAGGCCGTAGCTGCGGGTCACCGCGAACATGGCCGCCTCGACGTCCTCGGCACCCTCGCCGCCCGCCAGCAGCAACTCCCCGATACGCAGCGTCAGGTCGAGCACGCGCGGCACCGCGGGCCCCGCCTCGTCGGCCTTCTGCACCGGCTCGGACACAGGGCGCTCGGCCACCGGCATCCGCAGCATCGTGCGCATCCGGTCCTGCCAGGGGGCCTCCTTGGTCAGCCGGATCATCGGGCTGCCGTGGGCCGGGGTGAAGGCGGGCGGCGAGTGCTGGGCGCTGTAGGTGCTCGGCGGGGCGAAGGCCGAACCGATCGTGTCCGAACCCGAACCCGGGCCCGGCCCCGAAGCGGAACCCGAAGCGGAACCCGTTCCCGGCCCCTGGGACTCGGCCGCCAGACCGGACGGAACGGCGAACTCCGAGGTCGGGTGGTCGTCGTCGGGCGCGGACGCGCGCCGGTCCACCCCGGCCGGCGGGACGAAGGCACTGCGCGCCTCGTCGGACTGGGGCTTCTGGTCCTCCGGACCGCCCTGCTCCGCCACCACTCGACCTCGCTCCTCCTCGACTGCGCACCGTCGGCCGCACCTGTGCCCAGTATGGCCACGGGAGGGGGCACGGACGCCAGGAGGGCGGCACACGGACCCGGGTCAGGACACGCGGAACGGGCGGCACTCCACAGAAGGAGTACCGCCCGCTCCGGCACGGAACCGCAAACGGAACCGTGTCACGTACCTCGGCCGGAAACCGGCCGCGACCCTGGGGTCAGTGCGCGCCGCCCTGCGCCTCAAGACGCTTGTAGGAGGCCTCGATCTCGGCCTCGGCCTCGGCGCGGCCGACCCAGTCGGCGCCCTCGACGGACTTGCCGGGCTCCAGGTCCTTGTAGACCTCGAAGAAATGCTGGATCTCCAGGCGGTCGAACTCCGACACGTGGTGGATGTCGCGCAGGTGCTCCACCCGGGGGTCGGAGGCCGGCACGCACAGCAGCTTGTCGTCGCCGCCGGCCTCGTCCGTCATCCGGAACATGCCGATGGCACGGCACTTGATGAGGCAGCCGGGGAAGGTCGGCTCGTCCAGGATGACCAGCGCGTCCAGCGGGTCGCCGTCCTCGCCGAGGGTGTTCTCGACGAAGCCGTAGTCCGCCGGGTAGCTGGTCGAGGTGAAGAGTCGACGGTCCAGGCGGATCCGACCGGTCTCGTGGTCCACCTCGTACTTGTTCCGCGAACCCTTCGGGATCTCGATGGTGACGTCGAACTCCACGGGTGGCTCCTCCATGATCAACACATACGACTGGTGATTAAGTGTCCCCCACGCAGATGTGTGCTCGCGAAAGGGGCTGGTCAACGGTGGACGAGCCGGTGAAAAGACCGTCGGTCAACCCGCTGGACAAGCTGAGCAGGCTCGCCCGTCGGGCCGGCATGATCAGGTCGAGGGGACTGAACGACCGGCAGTTCACCGCCGTCTCCGCCGGCCTGGGCCTGGCGCTCGCAGCCGGCGTCGTCCTTGCCGCCGGCCCATGGGACTCGGGTCAGCGTAAGGCCGAGAGGGACTGGGCCGCCGCCCGGAGCGGCACAGGTGGCGCACATCACGAATCCGCCGCCCCGTTCGGACCGGAGCCCGCACCCAGCGCCCCGGCCGTCCTGGCCGCCCTCTCCGCCGCCGCCGACAATTCCGCCCCGGACAGCCGCACCACTTCGAACAGCGCAGCCGCCGCCCTCCGCGACGCCCTCGGCCCCCTGCTGAAGGACCCCGCGCTGGGCGAGCGGCACGCCGCCGTCGTCATCGACACCGCCAGCGGCGAGCGGCTGTACGGCCAGGGCGCCGGCACACCCATGACACCCGCCTCCACCGTCAAGATCGCCACCGCGGTCGCCGCCCTGACCGCCCTCGGCCCCGACCACCGCATCGCCACCACCGTCCGGGCGTCCCCCGACTTCCGCCACCTCACCCTGGTCGGCGGCGGCGACCCCGTCCTCGACCGGGCCGCCCTGCGCGGGCTGGCCACCGACACCGCCCGCGCGCTGAAGGACCACGGAGTCGAGAAGGCCCGCCTCGGCTACGACACCACCCGCTACTCCGGCCCGTCCCGGCACCCGATCGGCCCCAACGAGAACATCGCACCCGTCAGCGCCCTGATGACCGACGAGGGCAGGCTCGACGACACCACCAGCGGACCCGCCCCGCGCAGCGGCGACCCGGCCGGGGACACCGCCCGTACCTTCGCGCAGCTCCTCCGCGACGCCGGGATCGACACCTCGGCGGAGCCGAAGCCCGGCCGCCCGGCCAGCGGTTCCCGCAAGGTCGCCGAACACCGCTCCGTACCGCTCTCCGCCCTGGTCGAACGGGCCCTGACCAACAGCGACAACGACATCGCCGAGGCACTCGCCAGGCAGACCGCGCTCGCCGCCGGCGAACCGGCCGACTTCGCGGGCGGCCGACGCGCCGTCACCGCACAGCTCAGGAAGCTCCACCTGCCGCTGACCGGAGCGGACTTCGCCGACGGCAGCGGACTCGACCGCAAGGACAAGGTCACCGCCGGACTGCTGGCGGGCCTCCTCGCCCGAGCGGCCGACCCGGACCACCCCGAACTGCGCCCGGTCCTCACCGGCCTCCCGGTGGCCGGTTTCAGCGGCACGCTCAGCGACCGCTTCACCGGGAAGTCCGGGGGCACCGGCCTGATCCGCGCCAAGACCGGCACCCTCACCGGCGTGAACACCCTCGCGGGAACAGTCGTCGACCGGCAGGGCAGGCTGCTCGCCTTCGCCTTCCTGGCATCCGGCACGACCTCCCCGTCCGAGGCCCAGACCGCGCTCGACACCCTCGCCACCACGCTCGCCTCCCGTACCGGCTGAGCGGTCAACACCGCACCGCGGACGGACCCGAGCACGTACGGTTGACGCATGACGAGCATCGGTGGTGCCGAGATGGTCGACTGGAATCTCGCGGTCGCGACCGCGACCCGACTTGTGCGGCCGGGGCCGGAGATCAGCCGCGAGGAGGCCCGCGAGGTCGTCGCGGAGCTGCGCCGGCATGCCAAGGCCGCGGAGGAGCACGTCCGTTCCTTCACCCGGATGATCCCGGAGGGGACCGAACCGGAGGACACCCCGGTCCTGGTCGTGGACCGGGCCGGCTGGATCAAGGCCAATGTCGCGGGCTTCCGTGAACTGCTGCGCCCACTGCTCGGGAAGATGCAGGACCGGCGCGCGGGCGGCCCCGGCGGCGCCGTGCTCGGCGCGGTCGGCGGCAAGGTCACCGGCGTCGAGGTCGGGATGCTGCTGTCGTTCCTGGCCTCCCGGGTGCTCGGCCAGTACGAGACGTTCGCCCCGGCCACCCGCGAGCTCCCCGCCTCGGCCGACGGCGGCGGCCGGCTGCTGCTCGTCGCCCCGAACATCGTGCACGTCGAACGCGAACTGGAGGTCGACCCGCACGACTTCCGGCTCTGGGTCGCGCTCCACGAGGAGACCCACCGCACCCAGTTCACCGCGGTGCCCTGGCTCCGCGACCATCTGCAGGGCGAGATCCAGACATTCCTCGAAGAGACCGACGTCGACCCGATGACCGTGCTGGAACGGCTCCGCGAGGCCGCTCAGTCCCTCGCCGGGGGGCGCCCCGAGGGCGAGGAGGGCGAGGACGGCGGCCGCAGCCTGGTCGAACTCGTCCAGACGCCCGCCCAGCGCGAGATCCTCGGCCGGCTCACCGCCGTGATGTCCCTGCTCGAAGGCCACGCCGACTACGTGATGGACGGCGTCGGCCCCGAGGTGGTCTCCTCCGTCGGAGAGATCCGGGAGAAGTTCCAGCAACGCAGGGCACGCGGCGCGGGCCGGCTCGACCAGGCGCTGCGCAAGCTCCTCGGCCTCGACGCCAAACTGCGCCAGTACCGCGACGGCGAACGGTTCGTCCGCGCCGTGGTCGACGAGGTCGGCATGGACGGCTTCAACCGCGTCTGGACCTCGCCGAACACCCTGCCCACCAAGGCGGAGATCGCCAGGCCTGCCGACTGGATCGCGAGGGTGCACCGTAAGGCAGAGTCGTGATCATGGCCGCTCCGACGGCGGACGACAGGATGAGAACGCGCCGGTAATCACCCATCCGAGGGACCGTAGGGGCATGGGAAGGCGTGCAATGCTCGATGGACGGCTTGCCTCTGTCACCATCGACGCACTCTGAGTGACGGCAGATCTCCGGTCCGCCACTTCGAGGGCACCTCACCGAACTCCACGAAGGGCACCGGACATGGGTCCCCATCCTGCGGTCGCGGCGATACGCCTGGCGGTCCGCCGCGTACTCCACGACGTACTCACCGATCACACCCGAAGCGCCGACCTCACCCGGCGCACCCCGCACCCCGAGCTCGCCGAAGCCGGTGCGGGCAGGCAGCGCGCCGCACTCCCCGAACGCCCCGACACCCCGCTGGTGCTGGTGGCCTGCTCCGGCGGCGCCGACTCCATGGCCCTCGCCTCCGCCCTCGCCTTCGAGGCCCCCAAGCTCTCCGTCCGGGCCGGCGGGATCACCGTCGACCACGGCCTCCAGGACGGCTCCGACACCCGGGCCGCCGAGGTCGTGGACCGCCTCACCGCGATGCACCTCGACCCGGTCGAGTCCGTCGCCGTGCGGGTCGGCCACGACGGCGGCCCCGAGGCCGCGGCCCGGGACGCCCGCTACGCCGCCCTGGACGCGGCGGCCGAGCGGCACGGCGCCGCCGCCGTCCTGCTCGGGCACACCCGCGACGACCAGGCGGAGACGGTGCTGCTCGGCCTCGCCCGCGGCTCCGGCATCCGCTCGCTCTCCGGCATGGCCGCCGCGTCCGGACCGGCCGGCCGCTACCGCCGGCCCTTCCTCCAGCTCGACCGGCAGACCGCCCGCAAGGCCTGCCTCGTCCAGTCGCTGCCCGTCTGGGACGACCCGCACAACATCGACCCCGCCTACACCCGCTCCCGGCTGCGCCACGAGGGCCTGCCCGCCCTGGAGAAGGCGCTGGGCAAAGGGGTCGTCGAGGCCCTCGCCCGCACCGCGCAGCTCTCCCGCGACGACGCCGACGCGCTGGACACCTGGGCCGCCCAGGCCGACCGCGCCGCGCGGGACGACGCGGGCCGCCTGGAGTGCGCCAAGCTGTACGCGCTGCCGCCCGCCGTACGCCGCCGGGTCCTGCGCCGGGCCGCCATGGAGGCCGGTTCCCCGGCCGGTTCGCTCTTCGCCCGGCACATCGAGGAAGTCGACCGTCTGATCACCGGCTGGCGCGGCCAGCGGGCCATCAACCTGCCCGGTCGGGTCGAAGCCATGCGGCAGGGTGGCAGACTGGTCATTCGGCAGAGCTGAAGCACAGACGGCCGACACGCAGGCGAGCGGCCGCGCAGGTGCGGGGGCAACACCCCGGACCCGGCAGGCAGAGAAAGAGACGCGGGTGAACGAGAAGGACATGGGCACCGACCTTCAGTCGGTGCTCCTCACCAAGGAAGAGATCGACGCGAAGCTCGTCGAGCTGGCCGCGAAGATCGACGCGGAGTACGCGGGCAAGGACCTGCTCATCGTCGGCGTCCTCAAGGGCGCAGTGATGGTGATGGCGGACCTGGCGCGCGCGCTGTCCACCCCCGTCACCATGGACTGGATGGCCGTCTCGTCGTACGGCGCCGGCACCCAGTCCTCCGGAGTGGTCCGGATCCTCAAGGACCTGGACACCGACATCAAGGGCAAGCACGTCCTGATCGTCGAGGACATCATCGACTCGGGGCTGACCCTGTCGTGGCTGATGTCGAACCTCGGCTCGCGGGAGCCCGTGTCCCTGGAGATCTGCACCCTGCTGCGCAAGCCGGACGCGGCCAAGGTCGCGCTCGACTGCAAGTGGGTCGGTTTCGACATCCCCAACGAATTCGTCGTCGGTTACGGCCTCGACTACGCCGAGAAGTACCGCAACCTCCCCTTCGTCGGCACGCTCGCCCCGCACGTCTACGGGGGCTGACCTCCGCACGGAGCCCTTCGCCCGGCACCGGCGGTGCCCGGACCGACCGGAACCGACGGCGGGAACCTTTCACGGGGCTCCCGCCGTTGAGCCTCCGAAGGCGGGTTTTGACAGACGTCCCCGGCAGTCGCGGGTGACAATGCTGGGGTACCGTCCGAAGAACAGTCTTTTCTCACAGCAGCATTTACCTACGGGCAGGAGGGACGGGGCGGCTTCGCCCCGTATGGATGGACGTGAAGCGATACTTCCGTGGGCCGGTCATGTGGATCGTGCTGGCCGTCCTCGCCGTGGTCGTGTTGATGACAGTCGTCGGCTCGTCGGGCGGCTACAAATCGGTGGACACCGGCAAGGTGATCCAGGCGATCAGCAAGGACCAGGTGGCGCAGGCCAAGCTGACCACCGGTGACGATCAGATCATCAAGATCGAGTTGAAGAAGGGCCAGAAGCTCTCGGGCGAGTCCGGCACCAAGTTCCAGGCGAGCTACATCGGCAACCAGGGTGTCCAGCTCGCGGACACGCTGCAGCAGAAGTTCGAGAGCGGCAAGATCGACGAGGGCTACACGGTCTCGCCGTCCAAGCAGTCCCCGTTCATCTCGATCCTCCTCTCGCTGCTGCCGTTCGTCCTGATCGTGGTCGTCTTCCTGTTCCTGATGAATCAGATGCAGGGCGGCGGCTCCCGGGTCATGCAGTTCGGGAAGTCCAAGGCCAAGCTGATCACCAAGGACACCCCGAAGACGACGTTCGCCGATGTGGCGGGGTCGGACGAGGCCGTCGAGGAGCTCCAGGAGATCAAGGAGTTCCTCCAGGAGCCGGCGAAGTTCCAGGCCGTCGGCGCCAAGATCCCCAAGGGCGTCCTGCTGTACGGGCCTCCCGGTACGGGCAAGACCCTGCTCGCACGCGCCGTCGCCGGCGAGGCGGGCGTCCCGTTCTACTCGATCTCCGGTTCCGACTTCGTCGAGATGTTCGTCGGTGTCGGCGCCAGCCGCGTCCGTGACCTCTTCGAGCAGGCCAAGGCGAACGCCCCGGCGATCGTCTTCGTCGACGAGATCGACGCCGTCGGCCGGCACCGCGGTGCCGGAATGGGCGGCGGGCACGACGAGCGCGAGCAGACGCTGAACCAGCTGCTCGTCGAGATGGACGGCTTCGACGTGAAGGGCGGCGTCATCCTGATCGCCGCCACGAACCGGCCGGACATCCTCGACCCGGCGCTGCTGCGCCCGGGCCGTTTCGACCGGCAGATCGCGGTCGACCGGCCGGACATGCAGGGCCGCCTGGAGATCCTCAAGGTGCACCAGAAGGGCAAGCCGGTCGCGAAGGACGTCGATCTCGGCGCCGTCGCCCGCCGTACGCCCGGCTTCACCGGTGCCGACCTGTCGAACGTGCTGAACGAAGCGGCGCTCCTCACGGCGCGCGCCGATCTGAAGCTGATCGACAACAAGATGCTCGACGAGGCCATCGACCGCGTCGTGGCGGGCCCGCAGAAGCGGACCCGGATCATGTCCGAGAAGGAGAAGAAGATCACCGCGTACCACGAGGGCGGACACGCCCTGGTCGCGGCGGCTTCCCCCCAGGCGGACCCGGTCCACAAGATCACGATCCTCTCCCGCGGCCGCGCCCTCGGTTACACGATGGTGCTCCCGGAGGAGGACAAGTACTCCACGACGCGCAACGAGATGCTCGACCAGCTGGCCTACATGCTGGGCGGGCGCGCGGCCGAGGAGCTGGTCTTCCACGACCCGACCACCGGCGCCGCCAACGACATCGAGAAGGCCACCGCAACGGCCCGCGCGATGGTCACGCAGTACGGCATGACGGAGCGGCTCGGCGCGATCAAGTTCGGCGGCGACAACACCGAGCCCTTCGTGGGCCGGGAGATGGGCCACCAGCGCGACTACTCGGAAGAGGTCGCGGCCCTCGTCGACGAGGAGGTCAAGAAGCTCATCGAGACCGCCCACAACGACGCGTGGGAGATCCTCGTCGAGAACCGCGACGTCCTGGACAACCTGGTGCTCCAGCTCCTTGAGAAGGAGACGCTCGGCAAGGAGGAGATCGCCGAGATCTTCGCCCCGATCGTGAAGCGCCCGGCCCGTCCGGCGTGGACCGGCTCGGCCCGGCGTACGCCTTCGACGCGTCCGCCGGTGCTCTCGCCGAAGGAGCTCGCCCTCACCAACGGCGCCACCACGGCGAACGGTTCGGCCGTCCCCACGGACACCGTCCCGGCCACCGAGGTCGTCCCGGAGGACCGGCCCGAGAGCTGATCCCGTTCCCCGGTGTGGCCCCTTTCACGGGGATCGCACCGGGCCCGGAATGGAAGCCGCGCCCCCACAGGTTCTAGCCTGTGGGGGCGCGGCTTTTTCGTACGTCCGTGCGGAGGCATGGCGCGTGACAGCTCAGAGGAACGAGGCACAGATGACCGACCCGGTGACGCTGGACGGCCAGGGTTCGATCGGCGAGTTCGACGAGAAGAGGGCCGAGGCCGCCGTACGCGAACTCCTCATCGCGGTGGGCGAGGACCCGGACCGCGAGGGACTGCGCGAGACGCCGGGCCGGGTGGCGCGGGCGTACAAGGAGATATTCGCGGGCCTCCACCAGCAGCCCGAGGACGTCCTGACGACCACGTTCGACCTCGGCCACGACGAGATGGTGCTGGTCAAGGACATCGAGGTCTTCAGTACCTGTGAACACCATCTGGTGCCGTTCAGGGGCGTCGCGCACGTCGGGTACATCCCGGCGACCAGCGGCAAGATCACCGGTCTTTCCAAGCTGGCCCGGCTGGTCGATGTCTACGCCCGGCGTCCGCAGGTCCAGGAGCGCCTCACCACGCAGGTCGCCGAGTCCCTGATGGAGATCCTGGAGCCGCGCGGGGTCATCGTCGTCGTCGAGTGCGAGCACATGTGCATGTCGATGCGCGGTATCCGCAAGCCTGGGGCGAAGACGCTGACCTCGGCGGTGCGCGGCCAGCTCCGCGACCCGGCGACGCGTGCCGAGGCCATGAGCCTGATCATGGCGCGCTGACCGGACCACCGGGGCGCAGTCGCACCGCAGGAGCTCGGGGGCCCTACGCGGCCGCCGAGCTCCGGTCGTTGTCCTCGTCGTCCGGGAGCCTGCAGATGCGTTCCAGCCAGAGGGCCGCGGCGACCACCGCGATGCCTGCCAGCACGGCGAAGCCCGCGTAGATCGCCTGGTCGCGGCGGGCCGGGATGTCGAGGGAGCCGAGCAGGAAGACGCCGGTGCCGCCGTACATTCCGGAGACCAGGGAGACGACCAGGGCGCTGGCCTGGCCGAAGACGACCGCGCGTGCCGCCATCAGTGGCTCGATGCCCTTGGCTCCCGGCCGGCGCTCGCGCTGGGCGCGCAGCCGGGAACGGATCGAGAGTGCCGTCGCCAGCAGGATGACGGCGATCACCGCGAGCACGATCGGAGCGGCGAGGGGGACGCTCGGCAGGCTGCCCAGCGAGTCCCAGAGGCGGGCACCGCCCCAGGAGAGCACCCCGGCAGCGGCGAAGAGGCCGGCCAGTACCCCGAGCCTGAGTTGCTTCACCGAGTGATCCGCCCTTCGCCGCCGGTGATCCGTTTCCGTCGAGCCTAACGACTGAGACTAACGACTACTCGGGCAGGCGGAGTTCCAGATCGGCGCGGGGCAGCACGCCGTCGCGGCCGACTCCGGCCAGCAGCTCCGCGACGGGGCCGGCGCCGGGCAGCTGGGCCTCGGGGTCGACGTCGTGCCACGGGGCGAGGACGAAGGCCCGCTCACGGGCCCTGGGGTGGGGGAGGGTGAGCACCGGGTCGTCGGAGACGACGTCCGCGTACGCCACGATGTCGACGTCGATGGTGCGCGGGCCCCAGCGCTCCTCGCGGACCCGGTCGAAGGCCTCCTCGATGGCCTGGCCGCGCTCCAGCAGGGAGGACGGGGGAAGCGTCGTCTTCACGACGATCACCGCGTTGAAGTACGAGGGCTGGGAGCCGGGGGCGACGCCCCAGGGCTCCGTCTCGTACACCGGGGAGACCGCCTTGACCCGCAGGCCGGGGGTGTCCTCCAGGGCGTCGATGGCGCCCTGGAGGGTCTCCAGGCGGTTGCCGAGGTTGGAGCCCAGGGAGATCACGGCGCGCTTGGGGTTGGAGAGGGTGACGTCTGCCGCGTCCACCTGCTCGACCACGGAGGCGGGCACCGGCTGGACGGTCGGGTCGCTCTGCCCTTCGGTGGAAAACGCAGTCATACTCGGCTCCGGGTGATGGTGATGGTCACATCGTCGAAGGGGACGGTGATCGGCGCGTCCGGCTTGTGCACCACGACCTCCACCTCCTCGACTCCTTCGTGCTTGAGGCACTGCTGGGCGATGCGCTCCGCGAGCGTTTCGATCAGGTCCACCGGGTCGCCCTGAACCACTTCGACGACCTCCTCCGCGACCACGCCGTAGTGCACGGTCTTCGTCAGGTCGTCGGCGGCTGCCGCGGGGCGGGTGTCCAGGCCGAGCACCAGGTCCACGATGAAGGTCTGGCCCTCTTCCCGTTCCTTGGGGAAGACGCCATGGTGCCCACGGGCCTTGAGGCCGCGCAGCGCGACACGATCCACGTGAATCACTCCTGCTGTCGTTGGTCGTAGAGACACGGGGCCGCGTGCGGACGGCGAGGTGCTCTCTTTCGAATCTACCTGCGAGCACCGACAGTGCTCGCCCGCGGGGGCCACGGACACGGCCCCACGGGACTGGTAGCCGCGTATACCCCCACTGCCCCGTTCCAACCCCTTTCGGGGCCCGGCTGTCCGACAGGCAGGTCAGGAGGGGGTCTCTTCGTCCTCTTCCTCACCGGTTTCGGTCAGTACGGGTGAGCCGTGATGGGACCAGAGCTTCCAGCCGTCGGGTGTGCGCCGGAACACATTGGTGGCCACGACGAGTTGGCCGACCAGCGGTCCGAGCGCGTTGCCGTCCTCCGCGGGGCCGCCGCTGAGGATGTTCTCCGTGCAGGTCACCAGGGCCGTGTCGCCGGTCATCGAGATCCCGACGTCGGTCAGGAAGAACTGGATGTACTCGGTGTTCGCCATGATCAGCGCGTAGCTGCGCAGCACCTCGCCGCGGCCGGTCAGCACCGGCCAGCCCGGGTGTACGCAGGAGACGGTGAGGTCCTCGCCCGGCAGCCAGAGCCCGGAGAGCTCCTCGAAGTCGCCGCGCTCCATCGCCTCGTAGAAGGCGGTGTTGGCCTGCTCGACGGCCGCGATGTCGGCGGCCGCCTCCGCGTGCTCGTCGCGGGGCCCGCTCACGCGGCTCCCTCGACGGCGCGGGCGACCCGCACGGCGTCGGCCGTGGCCCGTACCTCGTGGACCCGGACGGCCCAGGCGCCGGCGTGGGCGGAGAGCGCGGAGATCGCCGCGGTGGCGGCGTCGCGTTCGCGGGCCGGCGGCGGGGCGGCGCCGTCGCCGGCCAGCACGTGGCCGAGGAAGCGCTTGCGGGAGGCGGCGACCAGCAGCGGGCGGCCCAGGGCGCGCAGCTCGTCGAGGTGGGCGACCAGGGAGAGGTCGTGGGCGGCGTCCTTGGCGAAGCCGAGCCCGGGGTCGATCACGATCCGTTCCGGGGCGATGCCGCCGGTGACCACGGCGTCCATGCGTTCGCGCAGCTCCCGGGCGACCTCGGCGACGACGTCCCCGTACACCGCCCGGCTGTTCATGGACTCGCTGAAGCCGCGCCAGTGCATCACGACGAACGGGGTGCCGGCCGCGGCGACGACCCGGACCATGTCGGGGTCGGCGAGGCCGCCGCTCACGTCGTTGACCAGGGCCGCTCCGGCCGCGACCGCCTGCTCGGCGACCCGGGCCCGCATGGTGTCCACGGAGACCGTGACCCCTTCGGAGGCCAGGCCCTGAACCACCGGGACCACGCGCCGCAGCTCCTCCGAGGCGTCCACCCGGCTGGCGCCGGGGCGGGTCGACTCGCCGCCCACGTCGATCAGGTCGGCGCCCTGGGCCACCAGGTCGAGGCCGTGTTTGACCGCGGCCGTGGTGTCGAACCAGCGGCCTCCGTCGGAGAAGGAGTCCGGGGTCACGTTCACGACACCCATGACCGCGCAGCGGTCCCACTCCGGAAGGCCCTGGACCGTGCCTCGTCCACGCAACGTACTCATGCGACCAGCGTAGGCCCCGTACGGAGCGGAGCTACGCCGCGCGCGCGTGGTGCTCCCGGCCGGGCGCCACGGTGTGGGTGCAGGGGGGGGGCCGGGAGCACCA
>NZ_JBCEWQ010000103.1:0-30878 GCF_038448545.1 Streptomyces sp. CLV115 | reverse complement strand
CTTCGGTTCCGGTGAGGGGCCCGGTTCCCGTTCCGGTGGAGGCTGCGGTGGCGGTGGTGGGTTCGGCTCGCGGTCCGGGGGCGGTTTCGACTACGGGGGTGGTTTCGGTCCTGGGGAGAGGGGCGGTTTCGGCCGGGGAGTGCTCCAAGGGGACGGCGGTGTCGTCCCGCCGGGCCCGGCGGCGGGGCTCCTGCCGTCGGCGGGCCCGTACGGGCTCGTCCTCGTACGCGTACTCGTCCGCCCCGTCCCCGTAGCGCTCGGCCCGCTGCCGGGCCCGTACCGCTCGCCAGCGGGCCACCACGCCCAGCACGAACACCGTCAGCACCAGCAGCACCATCAGTTCGCCGATGAACAGGCCCCAGAAGAGCCCGTACCCGGAGAGTTCGCCCGCCGGGGTGTTCGGCCAGGCGGCCGGGAGGTCGTGCGGTGC
Organism: Streptomyces sp. CLV115; assembly: GCF_038448545.1. Classification (NCBI taxonomy): domain Bacteria; kingdom Bacillati; phylum Actinomycetota; class Actinomycetes; order Kitasatosporales; family Streptomycetaceae; genus Streptomyces; species Streptomyces sp. CLV115. The sequence continues at coordinate 30,448 of NZ_JBCEWQ010000103.1, read as the reverse complement.
GGTGACGAGCCGGCGGACCGACAGCGGCGACTCGGCGAGCGTGACCCCCTCCGGCCAGGCACCGTGCGCGAACAGTCCGGCCAGGCCGGTGGCCGTCCACACCAGCAGCGTCAGCCCGAGCAGGAGGGCCAGCAGGCCGATGAGCATGCCGTCGGGGATGCCACCGCCGGTGCCGCCGCCGTTGCCGCCGGTACGTTGATCAGCGCGCCCCGCCATGTCATGCCACCGTTGACTCGGACGACTCGTTCAGCCGTTGCTGGTGCTCGATCCGGGCCGCGCGCTGCTCCGCCTCCAGGTCCGCGGCGCGTACGTCGTCGGGCAGGGGGTCGCCGGCGGACGACTCGGTCATCGCGCGGTCGGTGAAGACCAGCGGGCGTTCCGCCTCGGTGATCAGGTGTTTGACCACCTGGACGTTGCCGTTGACGTCCCAGACCGCGATGCCGGGGGTGAGCGTCGGGATGATCTCGACCGCCCACCGGGGCAGGCCGAGCACGCGCCCCGTCGCTCTGGCCTCGTCGGCCTTCTGGGCGTAGATCGTGCGGGTCGACGCCATCTTGAGGATTGCCGCGGCCTCCCGCGCCGCCGCTCCGTCGACGACGTCGCTGAGGTGGTGGACGACGGCCACGAACGACAGGCCGAGGCGGCGCCCGAACTTCAGCAGACGCTGGAAGAGCTGCGCCACGAAGGGCGAGTTGATGATGTGCCAGGCCTCTTCCACCAGGAAGATGCGCTTCTTCCGGTCGGGCCTGATCCAGGTGTGCTCCAGCCAGACGCCGACGATCGCCATCAGGATCGGCATCGCGATCGAGTTCCGGTCGATGTGGGAGAGGTCGAACACGATCAGCGGGGCGTCGAGGTCGATGCCGAAGCTGGTCGGTCCGTCGAACATGCCGCGCAGGTCACCGTCGACCAGCCGGTCCAGGACGAGGGCGACGTCCAGGCCCCAGGCCCGTACATCGTCTATGTCGACGTTCATCGCCTCGGCGGACTCGGGCTCCGGGTGGCGGAGCTGGTCGACGATGTCGGTGAGGACCGGCTGCCGGTCGGTGATCGTCTCGTTGACGTAGGCGTGGGCGACCTTCAGCGCGAAGCCGGACCGCTCGTCCAGGCCGTGCCCCATCGCGACCTCGATGATCGTGCGGAGCAGGGCGAGCTGGCCGGTGGTGGTGATCGCGGGGTCGAGCGGGTTGAGCCGGATGCCGCCGTTGAGGGCGGAGGTCGGGTCGAGGCGGATCGGGGTGAGGCCGAGTTCCTGGGCGATGAGGTTCCATTCGCCGACGCCGTCCTCGCCCTGGGCGTCCAGCACGACGACCTGGCGGTCGCGGAAGCGGAGCTGGCGCAGCACGTACGTCTTCTCCAGCGCGGACTTGCCGTTGCCGGACTCGCCGAGCACCAGCCAGTGCGGGGCCGGCAGCTGCTGTCCGTACAGCTGGAAGGGGTCGTAGATGTAGCCCTTGCCGGAGTAGACCTCGCGGCCGATGATCACGCCGGAGTCGCCGAGGCCGGGGGCCGCGGTGGGCAGATAGACGGCCTGGGCCTGTCCGGTCGACGTGCGGACGGGCAGCCTGGTCGTCTCCACCTTCCCGAAGAGGAAGGCGGTGAAGGCGTCCGACAGCGCGGACAGCGGGTCTCGCATGGCGTGACCGACCTCCCTTTCGGTTCTCTCGGTTCTCTTGGTTCTTGGCTCTTGGTCGCTGTGCTTGTGCTTGTGCCGCGCTGTGCAGCTAGCGGCGGATGCCGGTGGCGAACGGCAGGGTGTTCACGAAGGCGCGGTGGTGCTCGCGGTCGCACCATTCCAGCTTGAGATACGACTTGCCGGCCGAGGCCCGGATCGTCCGTTTGTCGCGGGCCAGGGCCTCCGGCGAGCGCGACGACACGGTGATGTACCCCACCAGGTTCACGCCGGCGGCGCCGCTCGCGAGGTCTTCACCCCGCTGGTCGAGGCGGCCGTGGGCGGCGATGTCGCGCGGGTCGACGGTGCGGTTCATCTTGGCCTGACGGCTGGCCTCCGCCTCGTCGTTCGTCTTCTCGGTGAGCATCCGCTCGATGGCGACCTCGGTGGGTTCCAGGTCCATGCAGACCGCGACCGTACGGATCACATCGGGGGTGTGGACGAGGAGCGGGGCGAGGAAGTTGACGCCGACGGGGGTCATCGGCCACTCCTTCACCCAGGCCGTGGAGTGGCACCAGGGGGCGCGGGTGACCGACTCGCGGGTCTTGGCCTGGAGGTATGTCGGCTCGACCGCGTCCAGCTCGGCCGGCCAGGCGTTGCGCTTGGTCATGGCCTGGATGTGGTCGATGGGGTGGTCGGGGTCGTACATCGAGTGGACGAGGGAGGCGAGGCGGCTCTGGCCGAGCGGCTGGCGGACCCGGATGTCGGCCTCGGCGAGGCGGGCGCAGATGTCGGTGAGCTCGCGCGCCATGACGACGGCGAGGCCGGCGTCCCGGTCGAGCCTGCGGCCGGACCCGGGGCGGGCGGCGCGCGCCATGGCGTTGGCTTCGGCGGCCAGCTCGCGGGTGTAGTGCATGCAGGCCACGAGGTAGGCGCGGTGCTGCTCGCTGGAGGTGGAGACCATGGACTGGAGCTGGTCGTAGGACTCCTGGAGCCAGCCGGGGGACGCCTTGTCGCCGCGCTGGGCGACGTCCTTGGCGTGCGCGTCGGGGTCGGCGGGCAGGGTGCGGGCCAGCATCTGGATGCGGGTCACGAAGCCGTCGCCGTTGGCGACGTGCTTCAGCAACGTGCCGAACCGGTCGACGAGAGCTTCCTGGTCCTCGCTGTCGCGGAGACCGACGCCGGGGCCCTCGATCTCGATCGCGGCGGTGACGGTGCGCCGGTCGGCGTGCAGGAGCACGGCGATCTCGTCCGGGCCGAAGGGGGCGGCGAGCCAGCTGATCCGGCCGATGCCGGGGGGCGGGCCGATCTCGACCTCACGCCCGTCGACGCCGACGCCCGCCTCCATGGCGGCGGAGCGGTAGGCCGTACCGCGGCGCAGAGAGCGCTTGTAGCTGCGGTTGATTTCAAACCACTTGTAGAAGGTGCGGTGCTTGTACGGGAGGTACACGATCGCCAGGGCGAGGATGGGGAAGCCCACGAGCAGCATGATCCGCGGGCCGAGGTAGGGGACGGCCAGTCCGCTCACCATGCCGAGGAACGCGCCGGCGATGATCAGGGCGATCTCGCCGGTCTCGCGGTTCTTGCCGACGATCGCGTTCGGCCGGGCCCGGCCGATGAGATACGTACGGCGGGGCGCGATCGTGTGGGACGGAGTCGTCAACGCCCTCCACCTCCCGTGCTGTTGTTACCTGAACTGCCTGATCCGCCACCTCGGTGGGAGCGGCTGCCGTGCGGGGTGCCGGACGTCGGCCCGGAACCGCTGCGCGGCGGAGGTGCGGCGGAGGGGACGGATCCGCCGCCTGCTCCGCTTCCGCCGGAGTTGCGGGAGCTGTGCGCGGCGACTCCGCCGCTGATCGCGTTGGCGGGGCGGCCGCCGTTGTTGCCTCCGTCGCCGCTGTTCTGGCCGCTGCGGCTGCTGTGGGTCTTGATGCCCTGGGAGACGAGGGCGGCGGGCGAGCTGATCAGCGCGGCGGCCTGGGAGCCGTCGGTGGCCGCCTTGCGGTTGGTGCGGGCGCCCTGGATCTCGTCGCCGAAGCCGGGGACGAAGCGGTAGATCATCGCCGAGGCGAAGATCGCCAGCAGGATGATGGCGAGGCCGGAGACGACGGCGGAGAACGCGTTCGGCCCGTCGTTCTGGGAGAGCGCGCCGGCCAGTCCGAGCACGACGACGATGACCGGCTTCACCATGATCACCGCGACCATGATGCCCGCCCAGCGTCGGACGTGGCCCCACATGTTCTTGTCGACGAGCCCGGCGTAGACGACGGTGCCGAGCAGGGCGCCCACGTAGAGCAGGGCGGCCCGGATGACGAGCTCCAGCCAGAGGATGCCCGCGGCGAGGATCGAGACGAGCGAGACGACGATCAGCATGATCGGCCCGCCGCCGATGTCGGAGCCCTTCTTGAGGGCTTCGGCGAACGACCCGAAGAAGACGTCGGTCTGCCCGCCGGAGGAGGAGGCGACGATCTCGGTGACGCCGTCGGTCGCGGAGACGATCGTGTAGAGGATCAGCGGGGTGAACGCGGAGGCGAGGACCGTCAGCCACAGGAACCCGATGGCCTCGGAGATCGCGGTGGTCAGCGGCACGCCGCGGATCGCCCGCTTGGCGACGGCGAGCAGCCACAGGACGAGCGTCAGGACGGTGGAGGCGGCGAAGACGATCGCGTACTGCTGGAGGAACTTGGTGTTCGTGAAGTCGACGTTGGCGGTGCCCTTCACGGCCTCGCTGAGCTTCCCGACGATCCAGGCGGCGGCGTCGGCGCAGCCGCGGGCGAGGGAGGAGAGGGGGTCGAGGGAGTTGTCGACGGAGGGGGAGATGTTGGTCTTGGGGGCTGCGTCGCCGTTTTCGCAGTAGTCCTTGGCGGGACCGACGATGAGGTCGCAGTTGTCCTTGGCCGTAGGAGTCGGCGATGGGGTCGGTGCAGCTGCGACGCGTGTGGCCAGGATCACGAGCGTTGCCTGGACGCTCGCCAGGACCGCACCGGCCTTGAGCATGAGACGTGGGCTAACGGGCATAGGTGAACCCTCCGTACTCCTCCACGGCCTTGGCGATCTCGTCAGCGTTGGAGGCCGTGCGGTCGGTGTTGACCGGTGCGGGGCCCTCCTTCTGGGAGAAGCTGTCGACCTTCCAGTCACTGCCGTCCCACTGAAGCTTCAGGGTCATGGTGAACCAGTCGTTGCTCACCGGGTTGGTGGAGCTGACGCCGGCAGTGCCGAACACTCCCGTGCACCAGACATCGACAGTGGTGGATGATCCTGATGACTCAGTCACTTTGGTTCCGACAGGCGCAGTCCGCGAGACGTAAGTCATGCCGGTGGCCGCGTTCCCGCTTTCGTCCAGGCCGATTTTGTCAAGGAACTCTTTGCTGTACGCCCGGTTGAACTTGGTTTCGAGTTCGTCGGCTCTGGAAGGGATGAAAACCTGGCGAACGATCTCGGCGCGCTTGGCCGGCTTGAGGATGTCAGCCGATACGAGCGCCACGGCGTAGTTCGCCGCCGCGCTCTGCGCCCCTTGCTCGTCATGCGCGAACCCCGACGGGATCGTGCCGTTCTTCCCCGTCACCGGCTTCGTCCCGGTGGCAGCCGTGGACGCCGCCTCCGGCTTGCTTCCCGAGCTTCCCGGACCGTTGTCCTTGTCGCCCCCGCGTCCCCCGCCCATGTTGGCGAACGCGATGGCCGCGATCAGGAGGACGACCACGCCGGCCATCGTGACGAGCGAGCGGGAAGCACGGGCCGGGCGGCGGGGGGCGCTGTAGCCGTCGCCGCCCTCGCCGTCGGGCAGGCGGGTACGGGTCTGGCGTGTCCCGCCGATGGTGCTGTATGCATCGTCCGTACGGCCCGAGTCGTTGCCGTAGCCGTTGTCGTCGCCGAGACTCATGCCGCGCACGCCCCCTCAACCGTTGCCTGAACCGGGTAGTACGACGGTAGCCGTGCGGGATGCCGCGCGGACGCGGTGTGGTGACTCGACATCAGGGGACGCAACCTCTGCCGGTGGGCACGACGGATGGATGGTGTGGGGGTGGGCGGGACTGCCCCTGGCGTGGGATGACCGCCGGTCAGACGGCCATTCCATAGACGATGGTGAAGAGGGTTCCGAGCGATCCGATGATGAACACACCGGTCAGACCGGCAACGATCAGCCCCTTGCCCTGCTCGGCGCTGAACGTGTCGCGCAGTGCCGTCGCGCCGATGCGCTGCTTTGCCGCACCCCATACCGCGATGCCGAGGCAGAGCAGGATGGCGATGGCCATCACGACCTCGATCATTACGCGGGCCTCGTTGCCCAAGGTCCCGAACGGCCCCCAGTTCGGGGCGATTCCGCCGATGATGGTGGTGATGTCGCCCTTTTCAGCTGCCAGGATCATGTAAGTCACCGCCCCTGTTGGGTAGTTCAATGCCCCTGCCGCACGGCACGGGTCGCTCTCTATCTTCGCTGATGAAACTGCTCTCGCACGACGGCTTGACGGCTCTCTTTACCCGGATCCCGCACATGTGACCGGTCCGACCGCCCTGAACAGCGGATCGAATCGATGTATGACCGAATACGTATGGTTACTCTGTGTATCACGGGGTGTGACCCCGGGCAATGACTGCCATCCCGCCACCCTGGCCGAGAGTTTGGAACATGCCCTGGTCAGCGCGCCGTACCTGGTCGGAGCAGGAGCCGGTCAGAGCAGCGGATGGCGTGGGACGGGCGGCCGGGGCGGTGTGGTCCAGGAGGGCGGTGGCCGGAAATCGCACCAGGTGCCGTCGAAGGGAAACGTTCCGGCCTCGGCGAGCCGGGCCACCGAGGTGCCCTCGTTCCGGATCGCCGAAGCCTCGTCCGCCGACCAGTAGACGGGGTGACCGGTCTTGTCGGCGAAGGACTGTTCGTCCTTCCACCGCCAGCTCCGGTCGGGTGCGACGTTGATGTCGAGTTCGTGGTCGGTGATGTCGATGTCGTCACCGCGATGGATCCGGCGCTCCAGGTTTACGTACCAGCCACGGAACTTCCGTCTGCGGCCGAAGAGCCAGAGCACCGAGTGCGCTGCGTCGGTCGGCTGGTAGAAGAGCGCGTTGCCCATCGGCCAGCGGTCGGCGACCACCGGGTAGCCGCCGGGCGGGCGGTCGTCGGGCGCGATGTCCCGGAGGTGCGCACCGTTCGGGAGTTCCGTGCGCCACATGGGGGTGCCGGTCTCCATCCACACCAGCTGGCCCCGGTCGTTGCGTTCGACGAGGCGTACGGGGACCGACACACTCAGGTGGCCGCCGATGAAGAAGTTCCAGCGGAGGATCCGGCCCGGCTCGTCGTTCATGCCGTCGTTCATGTCGTTGATCATGCCCGCGCCACGGGGTCCGGACACTTCGTCCGATTACCTGACGTGGTGCCGGCGATGCCGCGCCTGCCACAGCCGCCTCCAGCTGCCCCGCCGGTGACGATGCCTCAGTCGGAAACGATGCCCCGGGCGGCGAGGATTTCTTCCTTGAACGGGACGCCCGTCCCGCAGTCCCCGGCGCCGATGATCCGGCGGAGGTTCGGCAGCAGGTCGAGGTCGTCGAGCGATTCCACGTCGAGCAGTTCGTCCTCGCCGTCCCGGACCGGGGAGCACTCGTAGTACACCTGGAGCCCTCCGTCGAGGACGAGGGTGCCCACCGCCGCGAGCGGCTCCTCGCTCATCTCCAGCGCCTCGAAGTGGGCGCGGGCCCCGCTCAGGCCTCACCCCGCCTCACTCGCGCCTCCGGAGCGCGGCGGCCCGCTGTCAGTGCCGCCTGCCAGACTCGTACACATGACCAGCAGCACCGGAACTCCCGTTCCGCTCCCGGCCAATCACCGCATCTCCGAGACGTACGTCGACTGGGCGCACGCCCGTGTTCCGGGCGCCGCGGCCGACGCGCGTGACGCGTTGGAGCGGGCCGGCCGTGGTCGGCACCGGGCCTGGGAGAAGCCCGGACGGTTCATGGACGAGACGGAGCGCCTGGCCCGGGGCCTGCCCGCCGCCCATCTGCCGTGGTTCTGGGACACCATCGGGCACTGGATGCTGGAGACGCACCGCCGCTCCGCCGCCCGCGCGTACGGGAACGCGCGCACCGCCGAGCGTACCCACGCGCTGCCCGTCGACTCCGACTGGCGGTCGGCGAACCTTCGGCTGTTCGCCCGGTTCGGCGCACTTCCCGCCACCGAACTCAGCGGCGCCCCCGCCTGGCTGACCGAGGTTCACGGACCGGTCGGCGCGCACCACGAGTTCACGCGGCTGCTGGCCATCTGGGCGGCGTCCCCCGGCGAGCTGCCCGCCGATCTGGCCCGCCGGGTCAGGGACTCCGCGCGGGCGGCCGGGCTCGGCACCGACGAGGAGGCGTGGGTGCTCGGCGAGGTGCTCGCGTCCGCTCGCGGCAAGGCCGTGCCGGACCGGCTGTTCGACGCGGCGCTCGCCCCGCTCACCGCCCACCCGCCGGCCGACGACCGGGCCGCCGCCCTGCTCGACCTGTTCCCCGAGTCGAAGAACGACGCGGCCGCCTGGCTGCGGCTGCTCATCGGCTGCGGGGCCGCCGACGCCGCCGCGACCGGCCGGATCACCCCCGAGGGTGGCCCCGGTGAGTGGCTGCGCCGGTACGCCACCCGGTACTCCCACCGCACCGTCGCCGGCGGCGGGGTGACCCGCCAGGCCATGCCGGTCGAGCTCTTCGAGCTGGTGGCCCGGTTCGCGCCGCTGCTGAAGGAGGACGGCACCCCGGTCCGGCTCCACGAGGACCGCTACCAGTGGCAGCATCTGGACGCCGATCTGCTCGACGTCTGCCTCGCCGAGGGGATCCCCGTCCACGACCCCGGTGCCACCGTCCCCCTGGAGTTCTGGGACAAGGAGGCGCGGCGCGACCTCAGGGCCCTCGCCGCCGACCCCGTGTTCGGATCCCGGCTCGAAGGCACGGTGCACGCCGGGCTCCGCTCCCGGGGCGGCACCGCCATCAGCCGCCTTCCGCACAATCCGGGTATCGCCGCCGAGGTGCACGGCCGGATCGAGAAGCTGCTCGACAGCCTGCGCGGCGGCGGGCTCGCGGCGGCCGACGAAGCGGTGGACGAGCTGCACGGCCTCCTCGACCGGCCCACCGTCATCGCCCTGGACGGCATCGAGGAGGCGCTCGACGCGCTGGACCTCACCGGACCGCTGGCCCGCGCCCTGCGTGCCGGGCTGCCCGAGGAGCTGGGCTGGCCCGCCATGGAGGAGGCCCTCGCCGAATTCCGGCCGGACGAGACGGTGTACGTCACCAGCACCTGGCCGGTGCTCACCCTGTACGGGGAGACCCGCGCGTTCGCCGTCGACCACGCGGGCCGGCGCGGCGAGCACACCCTGGAGCTGCCGGACGGCGCCGACCGGCCCACGGTGCACTGGGTGGGCGGCCAGTTCCTCGTCGCCTGGTCCGGCGCGGGCACGGGCGAGAGCAATGCGCCCGACACGGCGGCGTACTGGTCGGGCAGTCCCGCCGACATCTTCGTGCCGGAGGAGACCTACGGGCTGCGCCCCTACGGCGGCAGCATCCGGGGCGGTCTCGGCTATCAGTTCCAGACCCCGGACGGCGGCGGCCGGTTCGACGGCGAGAAGGTCCTGCGGCCCGGCGGCACCGGGGGGATCGGTCACCGCGACTACCAGATGTACGACGGTCAGTACCTCTGGAGCACCACGGTGTTCAGCGAGGACCGCGGCGGCGGGTGGCTCCGCGTGGACCCCGCCACCGGCGCACCCACCGCCGACCGCCCGCTGCCCGGCTTCCACACCCCCGAATCGCGCCCGGACGGCACCAGGCCCTTCCCCGACCACCGGATCCTCGCCGAACTTCCGCCCGGTGCCCCGCCGTCCCCGCTCGGCCAGGACGGCCGGCTCACCGGCTGCCGGGTCGACTACCGCACCCCGTACGCAGGTCCCTCGCCCCGCGAGTTCGAGCTGGAGTCCGTCGACGGCCGCACCGCGTCCTACCGCACCACCACCTGGGGCCGCCGCCCGTGGGGCATCCTCGGCCTTCCGTCCGGCGGTGAGGACACCGTCGTGGTCGGCAGCACCACGGTCCGCTGCCACGCCGCCGAGGACAACTCGCTGCTCTGGCAGGTCCGGGGCTTCCCCGGCAGCCACCGCACCGGGCCGGTCCGGACCACCCTCGGTGAGCAGGCCGGGCCCGTGCCGCCACCCGCGTTCTGGCACTTCCTCACCCCGCGCGACGAGCCCTCCTCCGGCGTACTGCGCACGGTCACCGACGAGGCCGTGCGCGAGCTGCTGTCGTGCGGCGCCGAGGACGCGCTGCCCGGGGTGACCGAGCCCCGGATCCGGCAGGGGCTCGACCGCGCGGCCCGGCTCGCCGCCGATGTGCTGCGCCGCCGCCGCGAGCTGTCGCACCGGGTGGCCGTCATGCGCTCCGGACCGGTCGTCGAGCTGCCCGACCCGGAGCCCGACACCCGGCTCGTCCCGGCCCTGCACGGCCTGCTGCCCCAGCTGCGGGGGTACGAGGAGCGGCAGCCGCAGCCGCAGCCGGCCGTCCTCACCGCGGTCGCCGCCGACGGCCGGTATCTGCGCGGCGAGATCGACGACGAGGTACGGGTGCTGGCGCTGCCCGCCCCGCCCTCCGAATGGGCGGTGCTGACCGGCCGGATCGACGCCGTGGCCTGGCGCGCCGCCGTCGCCGCCACCCCGGACGAGCACCGGCGGGCCCTCGTCGCGCTGCTCGGCGTGTGGAGCCGCCAGCCGTTCGCGGAGCCCGGCACCACCTGGCGCACCGGCCGCGCCCCGGAGCCCCGGATCGCCGAGCTCCGCTCGTCCGGCGTCCCGGTGGCCTCCGGCCCGGTCCGCAGCGACCTCGTCCCCTTCCTCCAGCGGGCCGCCGACCCGGCGCCCGCCGATGCCGGGGAGTGCGAGACCCGCACCGTCGAGGGCGACGACACCACGCGACTGCCCCGCCTGTCGGCGCTGCTCGCCGAGCGCGGTCCGCTGCCGGTGCCCGAGGAAGCCGTGGACCTGTTCCGGTGGCGTACGGGGGTGCCGCGCGCCATCGCCGCGCTGGTCCTCGACGGATTCGCCGGCAGCGACGACTACGCGGTCCACCTCAAGCTGTGCCGCGCCAAGCCGTACAAGGCCGGCCGGGACCTGATCCACCGGTACGACGTCGCGCGGGCGGACCTCCGCCCCGAGGGCCGGCGCGCCGTGCTCGCCGCCGCCGTCCCCGCCGATCCGGCGGACCTCTGGGCCCCCGGCGGGATGACCGCCGCGGCGGACCGGATGGCCGCCGAATGGTGCGCCCGGCTCTCGGTCACCCCGTACGCCGACGACGGCAGCCATGCCGCCGCGCTGGCCAGGGACCACGACCTGCCCGCGGCCTGGGCCACCGCCCTGCTCACCGGACACCTGGCGGAACCCCCGCAGGACGCCGACGGGATACGGGCCGCCGTCACCGCCCTCATCTGGGCGTTCACCGAGCGGCCGGTGGGCGACCCGGTCGCGGAGGGCGCCCGCTCGCTGCTCGACCTGCTCACGGGCATCCCCGCCGATCACCTCACCGCCCTGCGCGCCCTGGCGGACCGCACGACGGCCACCCCGGTCCCGCCGGGCCAGTACGAGGCCAACCCGCTCTTCAGCGTTCCCGACCTGGTGGACGAGGCGGCGGCGGCTCTCGGCGTCGGCCGCGACGCGGCGGCCCTCCACCTCCAGCTGCACGCCCTCGACCGCCCGGCCGACCGCACCGTACGCCGCTGGAACACCTGGACCCTCGACCACCACCGCGCCGTCCGCAAGGAGCTCACCGCCGCGAAGGCGCCCCGCCCCGCCCCGGCGGCTCCGGCCACCGCCGTCCCGCCGCCCGCGCACGAACGGTTCGCCCGCGCCTGGTCGGAGGCGCTGTAGGCGACGCATGATGGAGGCGCCCGTCCCGTCGGAAGTGGGGTTCAACGCGATGAAGCGCAAGACCGGTTTTCTCCTGGCGGGACTGGCCACCGTGGGCGGTGCCGTCGCCGGCGCGGGCCTGCTGCGCAACCGCCGTTCCGGACGCAGGGAGTGGCTCCACGTCACGGTCTTCAGCGAGCCCGGATACCAGGGCCGCAGCAGGAGGCTGATCTGGACCGGCGGCGAGCGCAAGGTCGTCCCCCTCACCCGGATACAGCTGCCGCGCATCGGCTCGATCAGGCTGGAGCGGCGCATGTACTGCTTCGAGCCCGAGGTACAGCCACCGGACATGTACATCCTGCGTCAGGCCCTCATCGAGCGACTGGACCACAGGGACCAGGAAGACAGCATGTTCGGCTTCATCGCCGTGAACCAGCTCGCCCGCATGTTCTCGGTGCGCCTGTGGGAGCCGGTCCCCGAGTCCGAGGCGGGGTCCGGAGTGCGGCTCTGGGCCGGACGCCCCGGCAGTCCGCTGTCCGCGCACGACGAAGTGGCTTCTTCCGGCAAGGCTGCAACCTCCGTCGAGGAGGCCGGCCCCGGAGCCCGGACCTGGCACGACATCCTGGCCGACACACCCGACCTCGGCCCCTGGAGCACCCGCGCCCGCTACCTCGAACTGGGCCACCACGGAGGGAACAGCCCCCGCGGCTGACCGGCCCACCTGTCCGAACCCCCGAGCGGTGTCCGGTCATCCGGCGTCCGGTCGTCCGGTGCCTGGTCGCCCGGTGTCCGGTGTCCGGTCTCCGGTCGGCGAGCGCGGCGAAGTGGCCGGACCCGCCTGCCACGACGCCCTTGGTGAAGGCCACCCATGTCGTCCGTGGCGGATCGGCCCGGTGGCCGGGGCGGGATGAGACGTAGGGGTCACCGGATCGGTGATCCGGTTACCCCTACGAAATGGCCGATTCCGGGCGCATGGTGCAGGGAGAGGGGGGTCAGGGCCGGATGCCGTCGTACTGCAGGACGCGGTAGGGCGTCTTGCCGTGGTTCACGGACTGCCACTGCGAGGCGATCAGGGTCAAGGACGTCGCGCTCGCACTGCCGGGGTGGATGTATCCGCCGTACAGGAACGGGAGCTGGGGCTTGCCCCAGTGGTGGGGCGGCAGGCCGTCGCCGACGATCTGGGGCTTCGGGGCGGTCCATACGGCGTCGGGGCGGGCGGCGGTGCGGGTGCAGATCGCGTAGTCGTCCACGTCGAAGTAGCTCATGCAGTACGTGTCGCCGATCCGCTTCACGGAGAACTCGCCGATCTTGTTGCCGGACAGCATGATCGACGGGCCCACCGCCGTGGTCCACTGCCAACGGCCGTCCAGGAAGGCCCAGTTCTCCTGGGCGCCGAAGTTGCCCGCGCGGAACTCGTCCGGCCGGATGCGGAAAAGCTGGATCGCCCCGCCGTCGGCGGTGTTCGCATGGGTGCCGTTCCAGCGCTTGGAGAAGATGTACAGCCAGCCGTCGGGGTCGATGCCCGCGAACGACCACATCCCGTACATGGACTGGTTCGAGCCCTGGGTGTCGCCGGCCCAGTGGTACGGGTAGTCCTGCCAGGTGACGCCGTAGTCGTCCGAGTACGCGACGCCCGACATCAGCGAACCGTCGTAACCGGCCGGGATGTTCTCCCACAGGGCCACGGACGTGTACTGGATGTAGGTCCGGCCGCCGAACTCGATGCAGTCGTTGGGGATGCGGGAGATCTCGAAGCCGTGCCCGTTGTCCGCCCAGTGCGCGTAGTCGAAGCACTGGTTGGCGGCGCCACTGGTCGGCATCGCCCAGGAGAACGAGATCGGCGACGCGCCGGAGGCGTCGAAGTTCGCCTGGTTCAGGATCACCGGGGAGCCCAGGTACGGGTCGGCCTGGGCGATTCCGCCGAAGGCGTCGCCGAACACATAGCCCCAGGTGTTGTCGTGCTCCCGGTAGTACGGGATCGCCAGGTCCCCGGAGCCGAGCCCCTGCGCGCTCGCCGAGTCACCGGGCTGCTCGCACAGCGGGGCGCCGGTCTGGAGCAGCCGCGCGGACGGTTTCCCGGCGGCGTCGGCCGGTACGGACCTGTCGCTCGCGGCCGCCACGCCGGGGGCGGCGCCCAGCAGGCCGGCGCCGAGGGCGAAGCCCATGCCCGCCTTGAGCGCCGACCGGCGGGTGGTGGCTCGATGCTCCGGCTGCGAGGGGGTGGGCATGTTCGGTCCTCCGTGTGGGTGGGATGAGACGGGCGGGGAAGAGCGGCGGTCCGTGTCAGGCCTTGCGGAGGCGTCCGATGATGCCGTCCAGGTCGCGGAGGAACAGCGGCACGCGGAACTCGTGGCTGCCGGGCTCCTCGTGCGCCTCGTACGGGATGCCGGCCCCGTCGAGGAGGCCGCGGAACTCCCGCTGGCCCTGGAGCACGTTGTCCTCGGTGACCTGGCTGAACCAGGGCACGGGCCGGCCGCCGGTGCCGGCGACCAGGAAGATCCGCTTGTTGCGGTAGCTCTCGATGCGCTCGACCGGGTTGTCGGCGCTGACCCGGGCCTCGTCCCACAGCGGAGCGCCGTAGACCGTGCCGCCCGCCAGGTCCGCGGCGGCGGAGGACACATTGGCCCAGTGCACGACCGCGCCGAGGTTGCGGCGCAGGCTGGCCGGGCCGGAGTGGGCGCTGACCGAGGCGAAGTGGCCGTAGTACTTCGCGGCGTACTTCAGCGCGCCGAAACCGCCCATGGAGAACCCGGCGACGGCACGGCCGTCGTACTCGGCGTACGTACGGAAGTTCGCGTCGATCCACGGGAGCAACTGGGCGATGTGGAAGGTCTCCCAGTTCCGGGCGCCCGTGTTGGAGCCGACCGGGTTGGAGTACCACCCGGCGTGGCCGCCGTCGGGCATCACGACGATGAGCGGTTTCCCGGCGGTCCAGTCGCGGACGCCCGCGCGGTCGAACTCGATGAAGTCCGAGGTGAGACCGCCGCCGTGGAAGAGGTAGAGCACGGGGTAGGTGCGACCGCTGGTGGCGTAGTCGTCGGGGAGCAGGACGTTGACGCCCGGGTTCCAGCCGATCGCGTCGGTCCGGAAGCGGTAGTACTTCAGGCGGCGGTCGCTCTCGTCGTGGTCCACGATGCTCAGTCCGAAGCCGTCACCGGCCGCGCTCGCCGCCGGGGCCGCCGCGAGGACGCCTCCGGTGCCGAGCGCCAGCGCGGCGGAGAGACCGCCCGCGGTCCTCAGGACGTTCCGACGGGTGGGGTGCTGCCCGCTCAACTCGATCTCCTCGTTCTGCTCGTTCTACTGGGCCTGCCGGGCCTGCCGGGCCTGTCGGCTCTGCTAGTTCTGGGTGATCCAGGTGCCCTTGTCGGCGGTCCAGTGGATGGTGGCCTTCTGGAATTTCTGTGCTTTGCCGCCGCCCGCCTCGTCGGTTTCGTCGGTGAGGGGGTAGCCGAGTGTGCTTTCGTGTCCGGCGGTGTGGAAGGCGTCGTAGATGGCGCCGTGGACGGTGTGTGCGCCGGTCTGGGGTGACCAGAGGAACAGGCCTCGTTCGAAGAACTGGTAGCGGCCCTTGGTGCCGTCGGGTGCTTGTGCGGCGTCGGCTTCGTCGGTGGTCGGGAAGCCCCAGCGGCGTTCGGCGTCGGTGTCCCAGAACTTGGTGAGGATGTCTCCGTAGACGGCGTGGGCCTCGTCCGGGTGCCAGATGATGATCCCGTTCTGGAACTGCTGGAAGCGCCCGCCGAGCGAGGAGTCCCGTTCACCCGTGACCGGGCTGCCCAGCGGGCCCCCGGGGCCGCCCGTGTCGGCGTACTTCGCCGCGATGGTGCCGTACGGGACCAGGTCGTCCAGGTTGTTGTAGCGGCGGGGCGTGAAGCCCCTGAGTCCGTCGTTCCACACCCGCTCCTCGGCGACATGCCCGAAGTCGTACTCCTCGCGCACCACCGGCTGGGTGTGGGCGGGGTCCGCCCAGCGGAGGAACAGTGCCACGTGGTCCGTGCCGCCCGAGTCGCGCAGCAGGGCGTCACCCGGTTGCAGGTCGCCTGCGGGGATGTCGAAGGTGACGTCCCACAGGCCCCAGGTCGTCAGGGACGTACCGAGGTTCCAGGCCATCGACACATAGCCCGAGCAGTCCGGCCGGTAGCAGCCGAACTGGTTCTGATGGCAGCCGCTCTGGCTGTACGGGACCTGCTCGGCGATCCACGACCACGCACGGTCCATCGCCTCGCCGCGGCCGATCGGCCCGCCCGGCTCCGAGGCGCTCGCGGCCGGCGCGGTGCCGAACATGACGGCGAGGGCCGCCAGGGCCAGCGTCACCGCCCCGATCAGGCGCCGAAGACTCGGCGGTGCGAGTGAGTTCATGACTGCCTCCCCCGTCAGTTCTGGGTGATCCAGGTGCCCTTGTCGGCGGTCCAGTGGATGGTGGCCTTCTGGAATTTCTGTGCTTTGCCGCCGCCTGTTTCGTCGGTTTCGTCGGTGAGGGGGTAGCCGAGTGTGCTTTCGTGTCCGGCGGTGTGGAAGGCGTCGTAGATGGCGCCGTGGACGGTGTGTGCGCCGGTCTGGGGTGACCAGAGGAACAGGCCTCGTTCGAAGAACTGGTAGCGGCCCTTGGTGCCGTCGGGTGCCTGTGCGGCGTCGGCTTCGTCGGTGGTCGGGAAGCCCCAGCGGCGTTCGGCGTCGGTGTCCCAGAACTTGGTCAGGATGTCTCCGTAGACGGCGTGGGCCTCGTCCGGGTGCCAGATGATGATCCCGTTCTGGAAGAGCTGGAAGCGGCCGCCGAGCGAGGAGTCCTCCTCGGCGCGGACCGGCTGTCCGAGCGGCCCGTCGTGGCCGCCCAGCCCGGCGTACTTCGCGCCGATCGTGCCGTACGGCTGGAACGCCTCGGCCATCAACTCCCGGGCGTAGCCCTCCGCCTGCGGGTAGCGCTCGGGGTACGCGGAGCGCTGGACGGCCTGGGCCAGTTCGCCCGCGGTGTCCCAGTCGGGCTCCATCTGCTGGGCCACCTCGAAGAACTTGTTGGCGGCGAAGTCGACGTCGAGGCACTGGGCGGGTTCGCACCAGCCCATCGAGGGCCGCTGCTGGAAGACGCCGAGGGAATCCCGGTCCCCGCACGCCAGGTTGTTCATCCGGGACTCGACCCAGCCCGTCTCGAAGCCGGCGAGCATCACCTTGTCGGACACGCCGCGGCGCTGCCCGACCTCGTACACCTTGCGGGTCACCGCGATGTCCCGGTCCGCCGGGATGTCGCAGAACAGCGTGGCCGGGGCGGAGTTGCCGAGGGGGCCCGGCACGTCGGCCGCGCTCCGGGCGAAGGCCGGGTTGCCGAGGCCGGTCGCGGCCACCACGGCCAGCAGGACCGCTGATCTCCACATCGCGCGTCGTCGTTCGGTCGAGCCACGCATCCGACTGCTCCTTCGCTTCGGAATGGCCTTGCGGGAAAGGGGAGTTGGAGGAGAGTGAGTTGCAGGTGCGCCGGTGTCAGAACCAGCTCTGGTACGGGGTGTCGTTGCACGGCCAGGTGCGGAAGCCCAGGGAGCTGTCGTCGATGCACCGCAGGGTCGCCTGGTTCTGGAAGCGGACGGTGCCGTCGGACCAGACCTTGATCCACCAGCTCTGCTCCGGGGTGGAGCCGCACGTGCCGACGGTGCGGAACCCGTTGTCGCTGTCCTCGACGCAGCGCCCCGTGTTCACGTTGCGCAGCTGGCGCGTTCCGTCCTGCCAGACCTTCACGTCCCACAGCTGCGGGTTGCTCCCGTTGCAGCTCCACGTGCGGAACCCGTCGTCGGTGTCGTCCATGCAACGGCCCGTGGCCTGATTGCGGAAGCTCTGGGTGGCGTCGGCGGCCCGCGCGGGGGACGCGGAGCCGTTCCCGGCCGCCAGGGCCGTGCCCGTCGACACGGACACGGACAGGGAGGCGAGGGCGAGGGCCCCGCCGATCAGGAGCGAACGCGTGCCGCGCATGGGCTGTTTCCTCTTCCTTCCGGTGACTGTCGGGACCGCAAGCTAGCCGCCGGGCTGCCGGCTACGACATCCGGAACGATCCGGAGTGACACCCCGCGACGCGAACCCCGACACTCAACGGACAGGCACGGACGTGGGTACGGAGACAGGTACGGAGACGGGTGCGGGCGTGGGTACGGACGTGGGTACGGACGTGGGTACGGGCTTGCCCGTGGGACGCAGGCAGTCGGGAACCCGGGGATGATCCGCCGTACGCACGGCCGGCAGCCAGGCGGAGGCATCGGCGGCCGAGGGGGTGGACGCGGAGGAAGAACCGGTGGAAGCGGCGGACGCGGTGGTGGAGCGGGCCGGCAGGCGGACCCGGTACCACTCGGTGGAGCTGGCGTCCGACTCGTCGATGATGGGGATGCCCCGGGGGAGGCGGCAGACGACCGCGAGGACGTCGCCGTGCCACACCCGCACCGGTACAACGTTGTCGACGGTGTACGGCTTGAGCGGGTCGATCGCCAGGCCGAGGCTGCACTGCGGGTTCCGGTCCGTACGCTCCCTGCACCCGTCGTCGGCGTTGAACACCCGCAGCCGGGCCGGTGGTTCGCCGTTCGCGCCCGAAGTGGCGTCGCCGACGGCGTGCGACCAGACCGTCGCGGCCACCGAGCACACCGCGACGGTCACCAGAGCGGCGCGGGATCTCCACCGCCGGCGTACCGGACGCGGTGCCGTCGACCGTGCGGCGATGCGCGCGAGCAGGCTCTCGGCGCTGTGCGCGGCGCGCTCGGCGTGGGTCGGGGCGAGGCAGTCGGCGGCCAGGGCGCGCCAGAACGGCGGCAGCGCACTGTCGATCCGCAGCGGTGCGCGTCCGTCGGCGTACTCCTGTACCGCCGCGCCGCGTGCCACCGGGGTGGCGCCGGGGAACGGCGAGGCGCCGGACGCGAACGCTTCGTGGACCATGATTCCCAGGGCCCAGATGTCGGCACTGGGCCGGACCTCCACACCGTGCTCGCCCAGCGGGGCCTGCCAGCGCTCGGGCGGGAGGTAGTCCAGGGTGCCCATCGGCGGCGCGTACCCGTGGGTGCCGTGGGTGCCGGTCAGTTCGGTGGCGAGCCCGAAGTCCGACAGTTTGAGCGCACCGTCGGCCATCAGCAGGATGTTCTCCGGCTTGAGGTCGCCGTGCACCCAGCCGCTGCCGTGCAGATGGGCCAGCCCTTCGCAGATCTCGGCGAACAGCCGGGCGACGTCCGCCTCCACGGCCCCCGCGGCCTCCGCGCCCCGTGCGGTCGATGCGACACCGGCGTTCCCCGCGCACCCGGCGGACCCCGCGGCCGTCGTGGCCCGCGCGGCTCCCTCCGCGACCCCGGCGTCGAACAGGTCCCGCAGACTGCGCTCGGCCCGCTCCATCACCAGCACGATCGCACCGTCCAGGAACGCCCGGTCCGGATCGCTGATCACGACGGAGTCCAGCAGGCGGATCAGTCTCGGATGTCCGGCCCGGCGGCCGAGCTCGACCTCCCGCCGGGCGGTCTCCGCGACCTTGCGGGCCTGGCGCGGCGCGAGCCCCGCGGTCGGCAGGAACTTGAGCGCGACCTCCACGGGTTGCGGTCCCGTTCCGGGTTGCCGCGGTGGGCCGTCGACCGGGCGGCCCGCGTACACCGTCGCCCAGCCGCCGGAGGCGATCGGCCCGGTGACCTCCCAGCCGCCGACCCGGTAGCCGGGCGGGAGCAGCTCCGTACGGTCGAGGCCCGCCTGCGGACCGTCGCCCTCGGTGGACTCCCGGCTCAACGACCCGTCTCCCGCCCGTGGTTGCGTGCGGCGGCCCGGGGCGGCAGCAGCGCCAGATGCTCCTCCCGTACGAGTCCGAACCGCAGCGCGATCCCGACCAGGGCCTCCCGCTTCCCGTTGCGGCGCGCCCCGCCGGAACCCTGCTCGGGCGGGGCGCTGATCCGCATCTTCTCCTCGGCGAGGTAGTCGATGTGCGAGCTGACCGCCCGCGCCTTCAGCCGGCCGCACGCGGCGTGCCCCTTGAGCCGTTCGACGATCTGCGGAGTGGTCGGCACGGCGACCGGCGACTCGTCGCGCAGCCGGGGTTCGCAGAGCGCGACCAGGATCAGGAAGTAGAGGGCCGTCTCGTCCAGCGAGTACGCCATGACGGTGCGGCTGCCCCACTGGCCCGCCGCGCCGGCGGGGTCCGGGCAGGGGTCCAGGTAGACGTGGTCGGGTGCGAAGACCTGGAAGGAGACGGTGGCGTCGCGGCGGGTGGGAAGTACGACCCGGGAGAACTCGAAGGGGATGGGCGCGCCGGCCCGCCGGGGCGGAACCCGCAGGTACTCTCCCGCGCCCTCCGGGTTCTCCACCAGGTAGCTCTGGGTCGCGCTGTGGTTGCTGAGCTGCCAGTGGTCGTCCGTCACCCGGATCTCGCCGGCCAGCCGGGAGATGGCCTCGTCATCCAGGGGCAGTTCGACCGGGGTCGTCGCGGAGCCCCGTCCGAAGCGTGCTGTCTGTCCCGGGCCGAGCCGCAATGTCACGGGGTCACCGGACGGTGCCCCTCCGATGTCGTCGCTCCGCCGCGGCAGATAGACCACGATCCCGCTCAGTGCACCCACCTCGCCCCCGTGCCGGTGAACTTCCACACCGGCGGAACGTTACCCATCCAGGGGGGCCGTTCCCGTCCGGATTCTGGTCGTTTTCTGTCTGCCGCCGGACCGCTGCCCGACCGCTGCCGGCCATCGGTCGTGGCGCGGTGCCGCCTCGGGAACGAGGGGCGTCGCGGCCCCCGCCGGGCGTCCAGCTTCGGGTTCTCGCGCCGGGAGGAGAGGGCGGGCCGGACGGGCTCCGCGGCCGGTCCGGCGCCGGGGAAGAAGTGTTCGATATGGGGCGAGACTTTGCCCGCTTTGGCGAACTGGCTCGATTTGGTGCATCGGCTGGCGCGTTGTTGACGGAGCGTCCAACACGTGGGGCCCGGATCGCATGGATCCGGGCCCTGTGTGTCGGGTGCGGCGGGAGGCGTGGGCGCCTCCCGGGGGCTCGTCGTACGGCCCGTCCGATCAGGTCAGTTGCCGGCCTGCTTCATGGAGTTCACCGCGTCGGCGACCGAGCCCTGGTACAGGCCGAGCTTCGGGCTGCCCACCTTGACGTCCGGGCCGAGGTCGAAGTTCTGGGTGTCGGCGTTGGCCATGTGGTCGCCGTCGGCGAGCACGTTCATCTCGTTCACCCAGGTCACGCCGTTCTTGCCGCTCGGGTTGAGGTCGATCACCGCGATGGCGGCCGTCTTCGGCTTGACCGGGTACGCGGGCGCGCCGCCCAGACCGCCCGGAACCGACGGCTTGATGTCCCCGCTGTGGTCCGAGGCCTTCGAGGCGCCCAGGCTGACCTGCGGGAAGTAGCTCAGGCCGCAGGAGTTGGCACCGGTGTTGTTGACCTCGATCACCTGCTGGGTGGACGAGCCCTCACGCGGGTAGACGCGCACCGACAGGTCCGAGCTCTTGCACGGGTGCTTGTAGGCGTAGCTGTCGCTGGTGTTGCCACCCGTCGCGCTGCTGCCGCCGGTCGACCCGGACTTTGAGTTGTCCGTCTTCGTGGCGCCGGTGTTCTGCACGGTGCCGCCGGTCTTCTTGGTGTCCGTGGTCGTCGCGTCGGTGGAGGGCTGGGAGGCGTCGGTCGAGGCGCCGGCCGAGGTGCTGTTGTCGGCCTTGCCCGCGGACTTCGTGCCGGTGTCGTCCCCGCCGCAGGCGGTGAGCGACAGGGCGAGCACGGCGGTGACGGTGGCGAGAGCGGCGGTGTGCTTGCGGCTGCGGAACGTGCGCATGGAATTCTCCCAGGATGAGCATGAGACAAGGCCCGGATCCTGCGGCGAACCGCTCTCTCTGACCTCTTGACAACATAAGCATCCTGTGGATCGCTCACGTTCCGCTGACGCCTCACTGACGTCCGGCTGACGTCCCCGAAGTGGCCTACGGGGAAATCGGCTGGTGCGTGATCGGGCCGCATGCGAGACTCCGCGCATGACTCATGGAATCGAGACCCACCCCGCCCGTTGAGCGCCCCGGAAGAGCGCACCGCGCTCCCTCCCGACTCCCTGTACTCCCGTGCGCTGCGCCTTCTTCGCGCCGAGCCCGGCGGCAGGATCCCCGAACGGGGATACGCGCTGCCGGACCCGCCGGAGCGCCGCCCCCGGACCGGAACGTCCTGGGAATCGTCCTGCGCGGCGTTGACGGCGGTGCTGACCCCTCTTGTGTCCCCTGCCGACGCGGGCTCCGATGCCGGCTCCGATTCCGACACCGGCACCGATGCGCCCGGCGTGGCACGAACCGCCGAGGAGATTCATCTGCGCCTCGCCGGACTGGGCATCCGGGGCGGACACGTCCGGTCCGTGGTGGCCCGGCTGCCGCTGGTGGACGAGGGCCGGGCGCGTGCGCTCGGCCGGTGCCTGACCCGTACGGGAACCAGCCCCATGGCGGTCTGCGTCGGCCTCGCCCTCCTGGCCCGTCTCGGCGAACCGGAGGACGTCCCGTATCTCAGGGTCCTCGGCGGGTTCCGGGACCTCGTCGACCATGCCGTGCAGGCGCTCGACCCCCTCGACGGCCCGGCCGCGGCCCTGGTGTGGCTCGGTCATCACGCCAGGCGCCCGGAGCTGCGCGGTCTGGTCGACGCCCTGGCCGCCGGCGAGGAGTCCTCCGTACCCGGACTGCTGGAGGCGGTCCTGCGGAGGGGGAGTCCGGTGCGGTCCGAGACCGCCCGTCGGGTCGCCGAGGCCGTCCGGCTCGCCGACCTTCTGCGGGAGGCCCGTCCCGGAGAAGCGGGGCCGGTGGCCGGGGCGGGCCGGTTGCTGTGCCGGATGTCGAGCGTGAACGACTACCGGGCCGAGGTCCTGGCCTGCCCGGTGGCCGTCGATCTCTTCGAGGCGTTCGCCGTACGTGCCGCCGACCTGCCGCCCACTCTCGACCACCACGCGCTCCTGCTGTCCGTCGCGCTCGAACTGCACAGCGGCCCGAGCCGCCTGCTGAAGTGGGGGCCCGGCCGCCGCGAGGCGCTGCTGGACCGCCTGGAGTCCGTGCTGGGCCGGCCGGACTGGCGGGCGCTGCCGGCCGGCGACTCCGCGGAGAGCGGCGACCCGGCCGGGCAGTGGCGGCTGGACTGGGTCCGGCGCACGGCCCGTCAGCCGTTCCGCCGCGCTGCCGGAGGTACGGGTCCGGCGGGCCGGCTGAGGATCGAGGCCACCGTGCTCGACCCGGTGGATCCTGGCATCGTCGAGACCCGCATCCTGATCGACGGGCGCCCCCTGGTGCCGGCCGCCTTCGGCCGGGGCGGCGCGCACGCCCCCGAGTACCTGCTGGACAGCGGCCGCCTGCGGGCCACGGACGAACCACGGGAAGTGCAGCTCGCGGAGGCGTACTGCACCGAGGGCTGCTGCGGCGCGCTCCACGTCACCATCCGCCGGGACGGGGACCACGTCATCTGGTCCGACTGGCGCCGTCCGCCCCCGCCGTCCTCCCTGCTGCCCGCGCGCGAGCTGCCCGAGTACCGCTTCGAGGCCGCCGCCTACGACGCGGAGATCGCGCGTGCCGAGAACGACCACGGGTGGACATGGCCGGCCCGCAAGACCGCGCGTCTCATCGCGGCGGGGCTGCGCGACCGGCCGGACCTGCTGACCCGCTGGAACGTCGAACAAGGCTGGATCGGCACCGACTTCAGGGACCGGGACCGCACGATCGTGAACCTCGCCCACCGCGCGAGCCCGTCCGACGGCCGGGGCGCGGAGGACGGCAGTCGACAGCACCTCGTGTGGCACGTCCCGGACGACGGAACCAGCCCCGAACACCGGGCCGCAGCCGCGCTGCACCGACTCGCCACGGTGGACCCGAGGACGTACGGCGGGGGCGGCGCCGGGCGGTCCGCCCGATCGTCCTGACGCCCCGTCGGTGCCCCCAATGACCCGTAACGGGCCGGTCGGTGGCAGTACGGGATAGGCCGGGTGTTCGACGTTGAGCCCGGCATTGGGTCCTGGGGCCCATGCCGGGTCGGCGGCGCTGTGGTCGCATACGGATACCGGGGGGAACTGTCGCTGCGCCCACTCACAAAGCTGGGGAGACTCGCCGTGTCTGGCATACGAGAACTAGCGGTACCGGGTGGTGCTGACATGAGCACCGCCGAGGTCCCTCCGGGCCGGCAGCCACTGTCGCGCCCCCTGCAGGCGGTACTGATTCTCGTCCGACTGCTCTTCGCCGTCACGGTCGTCGGCGCGCTCGACGCGCTGCTCCTGGCCGCGTCGGTCGATGCGGTGGACGGCCGGCTGATCGGCATGGTGCTGTACGCCTCGCTGCCCGGCATCACCGGGTTCGTGCTGTCGTTCCGGGTGCGGACCGGGGGTGTCTGGGTCTGGCGCGGACTGCTGGCCGTGAGCGCCTGGCTCACGCTCGGAGCGCTGGCCACACTGGGCGACGCGAACGGGCAGGGCGTGGCCCAACTGGTGCTGCCCGTCGTCCTGATCGTCCTGCTGCTCCGGTCCCGTTCGCGGGCCTGGTTCCGGCTCGCCGCCGAACAGCGCGCGGAGCACCGGCCGTTCAGCATCGTGCGGATGTTCAAGCAGCGGCGTGCCGACACCGGGCAGACCGCGATGGAGTACCTGGGCATGATCCTCGTGGTCGTCGCCCTCATCGGCGGGCTCGTGGCCACCGGGATCGGCGGGCAGCTGACCGGCCGGATCCAGGACGCCATCTGCCAGCTGACCGGCGGCGGCTGCGCGCCCTCCAACGTCGAAGCCGGTAACGGCGGCCGGGGGAACGGCGGCGGCAGCGGTGGCGGTGGCGGCGGGTCCGAGGGCGCGACCGTGACCGGTGGAACCGGTGCCGGCACCGCGGGCTCGGACGCGACGGGCGGCAGCGGTTCCGGAGGCAGCGGGGCCGGCGGCAGTGGTTCCGGGGGCAGTGGTTCCGGCGGTTCCGGAGGCAGTGGTTCCGGCGGCGCGGGCGGCAGCGGATCCGGTGGGTCCGACGCCTCCGGCGGGGCTGGCGGCACTGGTGGTTCAGAAGGAACCAGCGGTTCTTCCACAGGAGTCGACGCGGGTAGACAAACCCCCGGCACCCCCGGAGGCTCGGGCGGCGGCTTCCTCGACGGCATCGTCGGCGACGACGGTCTGCTGGGCGACGTCACCGGCGCCATCGACACGATCACGCACCCCGGCGACACCGCCAAGAACGTCGTCGACCAGTACGCACAGGTCGCAAACAAGGCCGGCGGCAAGTGGGACAAGGGCCAGTACGTGGCCGCCGCCGCGGACATGACCAAGGGCTCCGGCGGCGGCGTGTTCACCGGGCTGCCCGGATCCGGTACGCGGGTCGATGCGGCGGTACGTGACGCGCGGCGGCAGTACCTCAACGACCGCATCCCGAAGGGCGGCAGCGCGGCCGGCCGGGCGTACTGGTGGAACGGACTGACGCAGGAGCAGCGCGACGAGTACCTGGAGCTCTCCCCGGACCAGATCGGCAGCCTCGACGGGATCCCGGTGGCGGACCGTGACAAGGCCAACCGCCGCAA
The DNA here is from genome assembly GCF_038448545.1 of Streptomyces sp. CLV115. Taxonomy (NCBI): domain Bacteria; kingdom Bacillati; phylum Actinomycetota; class Actinomycetes; order Kitasatosporales; family Streptomycetaceae; genus Streptomyces; species Streptomyces sp. CLV115. The sequence goes on along the minus strand of NZ_JBCEWQ010000103.1, from coordinate 5,515 downwards.
CCTGCCGGATCTGATCTCGAAGCTGGAGGGCAAGACCGACAAGACGTCGAAGGAGCAGCTGGCCGGGCTGCGGGAGATCGACCGGCAGCTGAAGGAGGGCAGTCAGCCCCCGATGTACCTCATCGGCATCAGCGACGAGGGCAACGGGCGGGCGATCGTCTCCTACGGCAACCCCGACACCTCGAAGAACGTGTCGGCCTACGTGCCGGGGCTGAACACCTCCCTCGACGAGGAGTTCGCGAAGAACGACCTCAAGCGCGCCCGTGACACCGCGATCGGAGCCCAGGGCTACGACCCGTCCAGCGCCTCGATCGTCTGGCTCGGCTACGACGCACCGCAGGCGCCGGACGGGCTGAGCAGCCTGGCAGTCGCGGGCACCGGCCGGGCCGAGAAGGGCGGCGCGGCGTACTACGACTTCATGGGCGGCATCGCGGCCACCAACCAGAACAAGGACCCGCACATCACGGCCATCGGGCACTCCTACGGTTCGCGCACCGTCGGTGCCGCGACCCAGAAGCTCGGGGGGATCCCGGGGGTGGACGACATCATCCTGGTCGGCAGTCCCGGGGTGGGCGTGGACCGCGCCGTGGACCTCGGGGTCGGTGCCGGGCACGTCTTCGTCGGCGCCGCGGCCAACGACCCGGTGACGAAGCTCCCGTCCAAGACGCAGGTCGTCGTGGGTGGGATCGGGATGATCCTGGGCGGTCCGGCCGGCTCCTACATCGCCGGCGACCTGGCCGACCCGGGCGACGACGACCTCTGGTTCGGCAAGGACCCGGCGAGCAAGGCGTTCGGGGCGACGCGGTTCCCGGTGGACCCGGGCAAGCCCATGAGCTTCGACTCGCACTCCAACTACTTCAACCCGGCACGGGACGCCGTGTCCGCCGACAGCATCGCGCTTATCGTGTCGGGACACTCCGACCGGCTCAAGATGGAGGAACAGCGATGAGGCGCAGGTTCCAGATCGTTGCGGTGACTCTGGCTGTCGGCTTCGCGCTGTCCGCCTGCGGCAGCGAGAATGCGCAGTCGGGTGCGAACACGAGCACCACAGCCACCAGGAGCGACAAGAGCGACAAGGGCACCGAGGGCACCAAGGGGAACGGCATGGACATGCAGGAGGCTGCCGACCGGGCCGACAGCATGCTCGACGCCGTGCTGAAGAAGATCGATCCCGAGGTGAAGTGGGCCCACGGCCAGACGACCAAGGGCAGCTGCGACGTGACGCGCAGGCGCACCGTGATGACCATCGTCTCCGCGGAACGGCGGCAGGGCTTCCTCGACCAGATCGAGCAGTTCTGGCGCGCGAGCGACTACCGCATCAAGGCGAAGAACGTCGACGAGCAGTTCCCGGCGGTCTACGCGGTGTCCAAGGACGGCTTCGGGATCAGCGTGAGCATCCGTGCCAAGGGGCAGGCCTTCTTCGAGGCGGACACCCCCTGTGTGAAGGAGTCGAAGGTCGCCGATTCCACGTCCGAGCCGAACGGGCCGTCCTACAAGGGCGTCTACCCGCTCCCCAGCCCCAACGTGCGCTCCGACTTCTGGTCGGCCGCAGCCTCCTGACGACCGGTCGACCAGCCGAACCGACCTGCCGACCTGCCGACCCGGCAGGTCGGCAGGTCGTTCGGTTTCTCGGCCAACCGGGAGGGCGGGCCGGCCCCGCGCATCCGGTGCATCCGGTGCGCCGGGGCGGGCGCCCGGTGCGCCGGGCCGGTGGTCCCGTGCGCCGGAAATGACGGCCCGGCACCCCGGGTGACCCGGAAGACTCGCACACACCGTCGAAACCGCCCATGAACGGGGCCCCGATGGGGGATGGTTGAGGGGTGCGGAAATTCTGGGTGGTCGGTGGCATCGGTGTCGGCGTGGCCATGTCCTTCGTGGCGTTGCTCGTCGTCGGTACGTACTCCGCCGCCGCCGGACTCGCGGGTTCCGGTGGCGGCGGAGCCGTAGCGCTGGCCAAGGGGGCCGTGCCCGCGAAGTACCAGCCGCTGGTGGAGAAGTGGGGCAACCTCTGCCCCGCCATCAACCCGGCCCTGCTGGCCGCCCAGCTCTACCAGGAGAGCGGGTGGAACCCCCGGGCCGAGAGTCCCGCGGCCGCGCAGGGCATCGCCCAGTTCATCCCCGGCACCTGGGCCGGCCACGGGATCGACGGGGACAAGGACGGCGACCGGGACGTCTGGGACCCCGCCGACGCCATCCCGTCCGCCGCCTCGTACGACTGCGAACTGGCCGGGTACGTGAAGAAGGTGCCGGGGGATCAGACGGACAACATGCTGGCCGCGTACAACGCCGGCGCGTACCGGGTGATCCGGGCCGGTGGTGTTCCGGAAATTTCGGAGACCCAGAACTACGTCACCATCATCCGTTCCCTGGAGAAGAGCTTCGCCAGGCCGGTCGGGCGCGTACAGCCCTCCCAGCAGGCGGCCGGGGCGATCTACTTCGCGCAGAAGAAGCTCGGTACGCCGTACCTCTGGGGCGGCAACGGCACGCCCGAGCAGAACGGGCGGTTCGACTGTTCGGGCCTGACCCAGGCCGCGTACCGGACCGTGGACATCGAGCTGCCCCGGGTGGCGAACGATCAGTACAACGCCGGACCGCACCCCTCCCGGGACGAGCTGCTCCCGGGCGACCTCGTGTTCTTCTCCGACGACCTGACCAACTCGCGGGCCATCCACCACGTCGGGCTCTACGTCGGCGGCGGGTACATGATCAACGCCCCGTACACCGGGGCCGTGATCCGCTTCGACAAGATCGACACCCCCGACTACTTCGGTGCGACGCGCGTGACCAAGGACGGGGCCGCGGCCCTTCCGACGGCCCGGCCGGCGGCATGACGCGACGGCGGCGGTGGCCGGAACTCTCTGTGAAGCCTGGGCCCTGAGCTGCGACGATGAGTCACTCTTCGATAACGTCATGGTGATCATTCGGTGGAGAGTGGAACGCACGCTCGGGGGAGGTCGTTCCCTGAGGGGACCAGGACGACCGATTCGCGCAGTACCGGTCCACGCAGTACGGATCGGACGCAGTGCCGATCAGACGCAGTGATCGAACCGACACGGGGGTTCGTCAAAGCGGTGCACATGGGTGTGCCCGCGGCAGCAGACAAGGCAAGGGGCCGCAGCAGATGGCTGGACTCGCACTGGATGGGTCGAACCCCGACGTCAGCCTGCTCTACGACATCAACGGGCTCGCGAAGTCCGCTCCCACCTGGTTCGACCGGGTCATGGAGTTCGTCGGTGAGTACGGAATCATGCTCGGCATGGTCCTCGTGGTCCTGTGGTGCTGGTGGAGCGTGCGCCGGCGCGGCACGGCCGACGACTCGGTGACCGCGGTCGCCGGCCTCGTCTGGGCGCCGCTCGCCGCCGGGATCGCGCTGCTGATCAACATCCCGATCCGCGGATTCGTGCACCGGCCCCGCCCGTTCAGGGACCACCAGGGGCTGGAGGTGCTGGTGACGGGGAAGAACGACTTCTCCTTCGTCAGCGACCACGCCACGATGGCGATGGCACTGGCCGTCGGGATCTTCGTGGCCAACCGCAAGTTCGGCATCGCCGCCATCGCGCTCGCCCTCCTGGAGGGCTTCTGCCGGATCTACATGGGCGTCCACTACCCGACCGACGTCGTCGGTGGATTCGCCCTCGGTACCGCGGTCGCCCTGCTGCTCGCCCCCCTGGCGATGATGCTGCTGACCCCGCTGATGGCGGCGGTCTCGCGGACGGACCGGTTCGGCCGGCTCGTACGGTCGCGCCGGCCGGTGCCGGCGACGGCCGCCGGGGAGCCGGCCGGGGCGTTCGGAATCCCCGAGCCGAGGCCGGGCACGTGCGGCGGTGACGGCGAGAAGGACCTCGCCGCGTAGGAGACCCCGTCCGCGCCCCTGGCTAGAGCGCCTGGGGGAAGGCGAAGAGGCGCTCCGGGTCGTACCGCTTCTTCAGATCGGCGAGGCGGTCGGCCGCCGAGCCGTAGTAGGCCCGGCGCCAGTCGGTCAGCGCCGGGTCGGTGTAGTTCTGGTACGCCGCTCCGGACGCGTGCCGGCGCATCGCCGCGTGGGTGTTTTTCAGCCAGTCCTGCTGGGCGGTGCCCGCCGTGCCGGGGGTCCAGGAAGCGATGTACTGCGCGAGCACCCGCGAGCCCCGGTGGACGAAGGCCGTCGACTGCGGGGAGACCCGGTTGATCGCCCCGCCGAGCGCGGTGAGCGCGACGGAGCCGCCGCCCCCGGCCGCCGTCACCGGGATCCGGGTGAACGCCTCGGTCCGGTCGAGCAGGGCCTGCACCCCCGCCGGGGACAGCGAGCGGTCGTAGAAGTCGGACGCGGCGGCGTACGTCTCGCGCTGGAGGGTGCCCTGCGTGGTGCGGCCGGGTGTCGTCCCCGGCAGATGGCACTGCGCGTCGGTGATGCCCGAGCAGCCCGCGTACACGAGCATCGACTCCTGGTAGCTGCGGCGGCGCAGCGATACGGAGGAGGCCGGGGCGCCGATCCGGTCGGCGAGGAGGTCGACGGCGTTCTGCAGGTCGCCGTACGTACCGAGGCTGAACGCGGCGACCGAAACGGTCGGGTCGGCGCCCCCGGGGCCGCCGGCGAGGTGCGCGGAGGACCAGATCTCGTCGGGCTGGGCCGGGCCCCACTCCTGCCAGGCCGAGACGACCGACCGGGCACGTGACCACGGCCACGACATGTATGCGGTGACGGTCTGCGGGACCGGACGGGTGCGGAAGGTCAGCCCGGTGACCACGCCGAAGTTGCCGTTGCCCGCGCCGCGCAGCGCCCAGAAGAGGTCCGGGTGGTTCCCGGCGTCCACGGTCAGGGTCTTGCCGTCGGCTGTCACGAGGGTCGCCGCGGTCAGGCTGTCGCAGGTCAGACCGTATGCGCGGGAGGCGACGCCGTGGCCGCCGCCGAGGGTGAGGCCGGAGATGCCGACGGTGGGGCAGGAGCCGCCGGGGATCGTCAGACCGCTGCGGGCGAGGCTCTGGTAGACGTCGATGAGCTTGGCACCCGCGCCGATCGTGCCGTCGCTCCCGACGCGGGAGAGCGACGAGACGTCGAGGACGAGGCGCCCGTTACCGCTGGACCAGCCCGCGTACGAGTGTCCGCCGCTGCGGATGGAGACGGGGGTGCCCGTGCGGCGGGCGAAGGCCAGGCACTCGGCTATGTCCGCCCCGTGCCGCACATAGGCGACGGCCGCGGGCTTCAGGCCGTCGAAGCGGGTGTTGTAGAGCTGACGGGCGGTCGGGTACGAGGCGTCCTGGGGCCGTACGAGGCTGCCGTCGAGGCTCTTTGCCAGGGCGGAGAAGTCCGCAGGCCCGGTGGGGGCGGGCTTCGACGGAGCCGGCGCGGTGGGGGAGGCGTCCGTGCCGCCCGAGGTGCCGGAGGCGTCGGACGGGCCGGTGGTGCCGCCGGACGTGCCGCTGCAGGCGGTGGCGGTGATGCCGGTGAGTACCGCGGCGCCCGCGGTGAGCAGGGTGCGCCGGGCGGGCAGGGGCGGCAGGTTCATCGGATCTCCGAGTCTTGGCGCTCAGGGGC
>NZ_JBCEWQ010000102.1:0-31590 GCF_038448545.1 Streptomyces sp. CLV115 | reverse complement strand
GATGTGCGGAACGCCGGGGGCCGCAGGGGGAGGGGGCGGAGCGTACATCGGCAGCGGCTCCGACTGCCCCCGCCAGGCCTCGCTCTGGAACCACTCGGCGACCTGCTGGGCGCTCGGCCGGTCCTCGGGCTGCTTCGCGAGCAGCCCCAGCAGATAGGAGTCGAAGGCCGGGGACAGATCGACGCCTCGCTGACGGAGCGGCACCGGCGCCGTGTCGACATGTTGATAGAGCGTGGCGGTCGCCGTGTCCGAACGGAACGGCGGATCGCCCAGCAGGAGTTGGTAGATCACACAGCCGAGGGAGTACATGTCGGACGCCGCGCCGGCCGTACGGCCGAGTGCGCGCTCCGGGGCGAGATACAGGCTGGTGCCGACGATCTGTCCCGTGGTGGTCAGCGCGGCGGAGGGGTCGTCGACGAACTGGGCGATACCGAAGTCACCGATCTTGACCGACCCTTCGGCGTCCAGCATCAGATTCCCGGGCTTGATGTCCCGGTGCACGATGCCCTGACGGTGGGCGGCGGCCAGCCCCGCGGCCGCCTGACCGGCGATCCGGGCGACCTGTCCGGCACCCAGCCGCTCCTCGGCGGCGAGCAGATCGCCCAGGCTCCTGCCCTCGACGAGCTCCATCACGAGGTAGAAGCGGTCCTCCCAGGCCCCGAAGTCGAACACCGCCACCAGATGGGGGTGGCTCAGCCGGGCCGCGGTCTGCGCCTCCAGCCGGAACCGGGCGGTGGCCGACTCGTCCGCGCGGTCGCCGAGCAGCAACTTCACGGCGACCGCCCTGCCGAGGACCTCGTCCGAGGCACGCCACACCTCACCCATGCCGCCACGGCCGATGGGGGAAACCAACCGGTACCGACCAGCTACCAGCACTGTGCACCAATCTCGAATTGTGGGCCGCTTCTGCTGCCACGGCGGCGACCCGACGGGGTCGGGGCGAGGTGGGGGGCGCGCGGCAAGATCAGGATATCGGGCCGCCGGACCGCGCCGACCCGTGGAGCGGTTCCGTCCGCTCCGGACGGCCGGAGGGCCGGGTGTCCGGAGCCCGGAGCGGCCTGTTCACCAGGTGTCCACGAACGGTCGGCGACCACCGGGCGTGATGACCGGTGCCGCGTCGTCCGGTGCCCACCCGTCCGGCGCGGAGAGGATCCGGGCACGGGAGTCCGCCGGGCCGATCACCGCGTCGATCCCCGTCGGGAAGACGGATCTCGCCGAGCGGGCCCGGGCCGTGACGCCGTGACGCCGTGAACGGACAGCCGGACACGGCCCGCCCCGCGCCGGTCAGTTCCGGCCGCCGGCCGCCGTGCGGCCGACCGATTCGACCAGCGGCAGCAGCCGGTGCGGCACCCGCTCCCGCAGCGCCACCTCGGTACGCGTCCTGACCACCCCGGGCAGCTGGATCAGCCGCTGGATCACATCCTCCAGGTGCCCGTTGTCCCGGGCCACCACCCGCGCCAGCAGATCCCCGCCGCCGGTCGTCGAGAACGCCTCGACGATCTCCGGCACGGCGGCGAGCGCCTCGCCCACCTCGTCGAGATGACCCTGGGTGACTTCGAGATGGACGAAGGCCAGCACCGGGTGACCCAGGGCGGCGGGGGACAGGACCGGCCCTGTGCCGGTGATCACACCGTCCCGCTCCAGCCGGTCGAGCCGGGCCTGGAGGGTGCCCCGGGCGACGGAGAGGATGCGCGCGTACTCACGGACGCTGGTACGGGGCTGCTCGATGAGCAACCGGAGGATACGGGTGTCGAGGGCGTCCACCGCCATGGTCCACCGGCCTCCTTCTGGTACGACGATCCGGGCTGCGACTGTACCAACGGCACAGCCGCTCTCCCCCTGTCGCGGAGAGCCACCCCGCCCCGGCCGACGTGTCATACCTGTAGTCCCTGAGAGCTACGTGACAGGTTCACACCCCGGTGGGACGCCGACTACGGGGCGTTGTTCATAGCTTCGGTACCCGAGCACCACAGCCACCAGGTACGGAAGGAACAACCCGCCATGCCGTCCCATCCGCGCAGCTCCCGACTGCGCCGAGGCCTGCTCGCCGCACTGGTGGCCGCCTCGGTGGCCGTCCCCGTCTCGGGCGCGGCCCGCCCGGCTGCCGTACCGGCACCCGCCCCGTCCGTCCACGGCCCGCTGCGCACCGCCGGGCCCGAGGCCCTGGCCGAGCGGTACGCCGCGACGCGGGCCGACATCGGCGCGGCCGAACGGGCGGCGGCCGGCCACGGCGACCGCAAGCGGGCCGCCGCGCTGCACGAACTGGCCGCCCCCGGGCGCCGCTTCCTCACCTTCGACGGCCGGGACGGCGGCCGCTCCGTCGAGGTCGTCGGCGACCTGGCCCACGCGGAACGCATCGCCGTGCTGGTCCCCGGCGCCGGCATCGACATCGACCACTACTGGCGGCTGCGCAACGGCGCCCACGCCCTGCGCGAGGAACTGGGCGGGCGCTCGGCGGTGGTCGCCTGGCTCGGATACCGCACGCCGACGACGGTGAGCCCCACCTCGATCACCTCGGCCCGCGCCATCGAGGCGGCCCCCGAACTGGCGCGATTCGGCAGGGAGCTGACGCGTCTGAGGCCCACCGCCCGGACCACCCTGCTCTGCCACTCCTACGGATCCGTCGTCTGCGCGCGGGCCGCGCACGGACTGCGCGTCTGCGACATCGTCCTGTACGGCAGCCCGGGCACCGGCTACCGGAACGCCGCCGCCCTGCACACCCCGGCCACCGTCTGGGCGGGCCGCGGCAGCGGCGACTGGATCGCCGACGTACCGCACACCGAACTCCGGCTGCCCTTCGCCGACATCGGGTTCGGCGCGGACCCGGTCTCGCCCGGTTTCGGTGCCAGGACGTTCGCGGCGGGCTCCGGCGGTCACAGCGACTACCTGAAGTCCGGTTCCGAACCGCTGAGGAACATGGCCCGGATCGTGGCGGGGACGGCCGGATCCGCGGAGCCCGCGGGAGAGCGCCGTGGGTGACTTCGCCCGGCGGATCGAATCCGCCACCCCCGCCGACCGCGACCGGGCCGTCGACGCACTGCGCGCCCTCGCCATCCTCGGCGTCGTCCTCGGCCACTGGCTGGTCACCGCACTCGTCGTCGACAGCGGCACCATGCACGGGGCGAGCCCGCTCCGTCATCTGCCCGGACTCGCACCGGTCTCCTGGCTGCTCCAGACCCTCGCGGTCTTCTTCCTGGTCGGCGGACTCGTGGGCGCGAGGAGCCATGCCGGCGCCCGCGCCGGGGGAGAGAGTTACGGCCGGTGGCTCCGCGCCCGGATGAGCCGACTGCTGCGCCCGCCGGCCGTGGTGCTGGTCGTATGGACCGTGGCGGCCTGCGTGATGCTCGCCTCCGGCGTGGACCAGGACACCGTGCGCGCACTGTGCAAGCTGGTGTGGTCCCCGCTCTGGTTCCTCGTGGTCTTCGCGGCGCTGACGGCGGCGACCCCGCTGGTGGCGAAGCTCCATCCGCTGTGGCCGTTCGCCGTGGTACTCGTCGTCGACCTCTACCGGTTCGGACTGGACGCGCCCGGCGACCTCGCCGCCATCAACGTGGCGGCCGGCTGGCTGGTGCCGTACTGCCTGGGCGCGGCCTGGTCCCGGGGCGAGCTGCGGAGCCGCCGGACCGGCTGGACACTGCTGCTCGGCGGCGCCGCGGCCACTGCCGCACTCGTCCTGTGGGCCGGATACCCAGCGGCCATGGTCGGCGTCCCCGGCGTGGCCGTGTCCAATCTCGACCCGCCGACCCTCGCCGTGGTCACCTTCGGCCTCGCGCAGTGCGGGGCGGCACTGTTGCTGACCGGCCCGCTGCGCCGGGCGCTGCGACGCCCCGCGCTCTGGGCGGTGGTGGCGACACTGAACCTCTCGGCGATGACGGTGTTCCTGTGGCACCAGACGGCGATGATCGCGGTCACCGCGACCGGCCTGTGGGTGGGCGGGACGCTGCCGGGTCTGCACACCCTGCCCGACGAACCCGGCTGGGTGGCGGCCCGGCTGGCCTGGCTGCCGGCGTTCGCGGCGGCGCTGCTGATCTGCCGGCTGGCGTTCCGCGGTTACGAACGGCAGCGGCCGGCACGGACGAGGAGCCTGGTCGTCCGCGCGGGACGCCCCGCCCCGCCGGTGGCGGCGCGACGTGTACCGGGCCCGTCCCGGGACCTCCCGTCCGGACGGGCCGGCCACGAACCGAACGAAGGGGCCGAATAAGGTGCGAGCTGTGAATCCGGGGGACATGACGAAGCGCACGGGGCAGGCCCTGCGGGCATGGCCCGGCACCCTGCGCAAGGACCTCCTGACACTGGCGGCCGACCCGAACGGGCAGGCGGGGCAGCCGCGCTGGCTGGAATGGCGGCCGGTGATCATGGTGCCGCTGGTGATGCTCGCGGTGTTGCTGCTCGTCGCCGGCACCAACACGTACGCCTTCGGCTTCGGGATGGGCGTCCAGCTCGGCATCCTGTTCGCGGGGATCCAGTCGGTGGCGTTCGTCGTCGCTCTGTACCGGCCGGTGCCGGCCTGGTGGGCGTCGATGGCCGGCACGGTGATGGTCACCCCGTTCGCCGCGAACGCCGGGCTGGGGGAGCCGTTCCCGTGGGAGGGCGCGTACCCGTGGAGCGGGACCGGGATCGCGACGCAGGCCGGGGTGCTGTTCCTGCTCGCGCTGCGGGTGCGTCCCCGGATCGCCGTCGAGACCCTGACGGTCACCCTGCTGCTGGGGCTCGCCTGCTGGGCGAGCATCCCGTGGCGCAACGTCCACGACATCCGCCTCGCGATCGTCGTTCTCGCCCTCACCGTGGTGGTGGGCGGTGCCCTGCGCGGCCTCGTGGTGGTGCGCACGAAGCTGGTCGTGCAGGAGGAGCTCACCGCCGAGGAACGTTCCAGGCGCACCCTGCTGGAGGAACGCAACCGCATCGCACGCGAGTTGCACGACGTGGTCGCCCACCACATGTCGGTCGTCTCCATCCAGGCGCAGGTCGTTCCGCACCTGGTCGAGAACCCGTCCGACGAGCTGCGGGAGAACGTCGAGGGAATCCGCCGCAACGCGGTCGACGCGCTGACCGAACTGCGCCGGGTGCTCGGCGTACTGCGCTCCGAGGACCCTCTGCCGCAGGCCGCACGGCACGCCCCGCAGCCCACGCTGGACCGGGTGGACGAACTGGTCGGCAACGCGCGCGGCGCCGGTGTCGAAGTCACCGCCGAGACCACCGGGGAGCCGCGCCCGCTGTCGCCGGGCGTCGAGCTGTCGGCGTTCCGCATCGTGCAGGAGGCACTCAGCAACGCGATGCGGCACGCACCGGGTGCCCGGGTGCGGGTGGAGATCCGCCACCGGGCCTCCGGGGTCACGGTACGGGTCACCAACACCGCGCCGGACCACCCCGCCCCGACCACCACGGGCATCGGCCACGGTCTGCTCGGCATGCGCGAGCGCACCGCGATGCTGGGCGGCGAACTCGCCACCGGGCCGACTCCCGACGGCGGCTACGAGGTCACTGCGATACTGCCCGCACCGCCCAGCGCGGAGCCCGCCGGTTCCGCCGCTCCCGCCGCCCCAGCCGAGGACTCCCGATGACGGCCATCCGCGTACTGATCGCCGACGACCAGATGATGGTCCGGCAGGGCTTCACGGTGCTGCTGAACGCCGAACCCGGCATCGAGGTCGTCGGCCAGGCGGTGGACGGTGCCGACGCCGTGGAGAAGGTGTCCGAACTCGCCCCGGACGTCGTCCTGATGGACATCCGCATGCCCCGGCTCGGCGGCATCGAGGCGACCCGCGTCATCACCGGGGCCGACGGACCAACGGTGAAGGTCCTCGTCCTGACCACCTTCGATCTCGACGAGTACGTCTACGAGGCGCTGCGCGCGGGCGCGTCCGGATTCCTCCTGAAGGACGCCTCCGCCGCCGAACTCGCCCATGCGGTAAGGGTGGTGGCGGAGGGCGAGGCGCTTCTGGCCCCCAACATCACCAAGCGGCTGATCGCCGAGTTCGCCCGGGTGAGCGCCGGTCCACGAGCTCCGCTCAAGGACCGTACCGGCGAGCTGACGGAACGTGAGACCGAGGTCCTCGCCCTGATCGCACAGGGTCTGTCCAACACCGAGATCGCCGCGCGTCTCGTGGTCGCCGAACAGACCGTGAAATCCCATGTGGGACGGATCCTGGCCAAGTTGGGTCTGCGCGACCGGACCCAGGCCGCCGTCCACGCCTTCGAAACGGGCCTGGTGCGTCCGTCCGGCTACTGACCCGGACCGCACAACACAACCGTCACAACACAACCGCAACGACACAACCGCCACAACCCGGCTCGCGCAACGCGACCCGCGCAACGCAGCACAACACAACGCAGCGCACACCCACGGCGTCCGTGCACGCCGTTCGCTCCGGCATGCCCGAACGACGGCAGGAGCGTCACGACCCAGGGGCGTACGACCCGGGACCACCGAGCGGCCATCGGCCGCCCGGTGGGTCGTCGCGCCACGCCACCCACGGCGACGAGCCGTCGGCCGCACACGGTCCGACCGATTCCGTCCACGACCGAAGGAACCGAAAAGCCCATGGGCTCCACCCTTGTCATCACCAATGACTTCCCGCCGCGTCAAGGCGGCATCGAGACCTTCGTGCACGCGATGGCCACCCGGGTGCCGGACGACGACGTGGTCGTCTACACCTCGCACGAGCCGGGCGACACCGCCTACGACGCGAACCTGCCGTTCCCCGTCGTGCGGGACACCGCCCGCACACTGCTGCCGACCGGCCGGGTCACCCGCAGGGCCGTCGAGATCGCCGAGGCCCACGGCTGCGACCGGGTCTGGTTCGGCGCCGCCGCTCCGCTGGCCCTGATGGCACCGGCCCTGCGGCGCGGCGGCGTGCGGCGCATCGTGGCGACCACCCACGGCCACGAGATCTGGTGGGCCAGGACCCCCGGTGCGCGCGGACTGATGCGCCGGATAGGCAATGGCGTCGACGTGGTCACGTATCTGGGCCAGTACACCCGCGCCCGGATCGAGCCCGCGCTCGGCCCCCGTGCCCGCATGAGCCGGCTGGTCCCCGGGGTCGACGCCGAGGTGTACCGGCCCCGGGCCGGCGCCGGTCCCGACCCGCTCACCGAACTCGCCCTGCACGGCAAGCGCGTCATCCTCTGTGTGGCCAGGCTCGTCCCCCGCAAGGGCCAGGACACGCTCATCCGGGCCCTGCCGCTGATCCGGAGCAAGGTGCCCGACGCCGAGCTGGTGGTGGTCGGCCGGGGGCCCGACGAGGCCAGGCTGCGCAAGCTGGCGGCGCGGCACGGCCGGGGTGCGGTCCACTTCGCGGGCGGCGTCTCGCACACCGACACCCCGCCCTACTACGCCGCGGCGGACGTCTTCGCGATGCCGTGCCGCACCCGGCGGGCCGGTCTGGAGGCGGAGGGGCTCGGGATCGTGTTCCTGGAGGCGGCGGCGAGCGGTCTGCCGGTGGTCGTCGGTGACTCGGGCGGTGCCCCGGACACCGTCCTCGACGGCAGGACCGGCCGGGTCGTGGACGGCACCGACCCCGCGGCCGTCGCCGAGGCGCTGACCGGGATACTTCTGGACCCCGACCGGGCGGCGATGGGTGCCGCGGGCCGTGAATGGGTCCGGGAGTCCTGGTCCTGGGACGTGTCGGCCCGCCGTCTGACGGACCTTCTGACCCCTGTCGAGGAGGCCACGGCGGTGCGGCCGGGCGAGGAGTAGCGATCCGCGCGGGGGCGGTGCGGTCACGGGCCGGGTTCCGGCGGGCCGCCGGTCCGTTGGCTTACTGATGGCGCACCGTCCCCGGAAATGTATGGGCCAATGGCCCAGTGGAGTCCGCGCGGGTTGAGCCAAGGGCCGCAGGGATGCTGTGATGTACCCGTCGATGGCGCTGCGGATCTCCGCGGCGCCTTTTTCATGCCGGTGTGCAGGACCGGTGCACGGAAGCGGGAGCGTTTGTTGCTGAAGAGGATGTTCGTCGCCCCGGATCCGGGCCGGCTGAGGCTGCGCAGCAGCGTCCGGGCCGTCCTCGGCATCGGACTCGCCGTCGCGGTGTGCGGCCTGGCCGGCCACTCCCTCGTCGCGGCCGTCACCGGCGGCCTCGCCGCGCTGCTGGCCCTGTTCACGGTGCTGGACACCACGGTGCGGGGACAGGCGATCACCACCGCCCTGCTGCCCGTCGCCGGATTCCCCGTGCTCGCCCTCGCCGCGGCTCTGCACGACCACCCGGTGGCCCGGGACGTGGCGTTCCTCGCGGTCATCGGCGCGGGTGTGTACGCGCGGCGGTGGGGGCCGCGCGGCCACTCGCTCGGCGTGTTCGCGTTCATGGCGTTCTTCACCACGCAGTTCCTCCATACATTGCCCGGTCAGCTGCCCGAGCTGTACTCCGCGGTGGCCCTCTCGCTGCTCGTCTCGTCGACCGTCCGCTTCGGGCTGTGGTGCTACGAGCGCCGGCAGCCCGCCGCCGTCGTGATCGCCCCGGTGACCGGCACCGGGATGGGCCGGGCGACCACCCGGCAGGCGGTCCAGGCGACCGCGGGCGCGGCCTTCGCGCTGACGGTGGGTCTCGTGCTCTCCGAACAGCGCTGGTACTGGGCGGTGGGCGCCACCTGGTGGGTCTTCGTGAACACCGCCTCGCGGGGCGAGACACTGGTCCGCGGCTTCCGCCGGATCCTGGGCACACTGGTCGGCGTCCCCATCGGCCTGGCCGTCGTCGTACCGCTGCACGGAGCGCCCGTGCCCACCGCGTTCGTCGTCGCGGCCGGAGTCTTCGGGATCTTCTACACCGCCGCGGTCTCCTACACCTGGATGGTCTTCTCGGTGACGGTGATGGCCGGGGCGCTGTACGGGCTCCTGGGTGTGCTGGATCCCGCCCTGCTCGTGCTGCGGCTGACGGAGACCGGCGCGGGCGCGCTCGGCGCGATGCTCGCGGTGCTGCTCGTGCTGCCGGTCACCACGCACGCCACCACCGACGCCTGGATACAGCGGGCCCTGCGCTGTGTGCACGCCTGCACCGCGGAGGCCGCCGCACGGCTCTCGGGATCCCCGACCGCCGACCCCGCACCCCGGATCGCCGAACTGGAGGCGCTGCTCGGCCGGGTACGGATGTCCCTGGCCCCGCTGGTCCACCCGCTCAGCCCGCTGCGCGCCCGCAAGGCCCGCGCCGGGCAGGTGCTCGCCCTGCTCGACGCATGCGCACGCGAGGTGCGCGGGCTGGCCTCCGTCGCGGCGGACCCGGAGGCGTCCCACGACGCCCGCCTCGCCGCCGCCTGCTGGCGGGTCGAGGCATCCGTGGAGGCGCTGACCGCCCCCGATCCGCGACTCCGGGCCGGCGTCCCGGGCATTCCGTCGCACGCGGTCGCGGCCGGGCCCGCGCTCGCCCATCTGCACGGCCTGGAGCGGGCGCTCGCCGACCTCGCCGCGCCACTGCACAGCGATCCGCGGGCACCCCTGATCGGTGTGTGACAACCGATCGGTGTGTGACAACGCCCGCGGACGGGTTTCCCCGAGCGGCCCGGGCGGCCGAGGTGCTGGTCTGGACCTGATGGCCGACTGCTACCGTCGCCCCGGAAGATCACGACGGCAAGGGCCGTCGTGATCGGTCGGCTGAGAGGGGCATTGCGGTGACGGACAGTGCGACGGGCGGCGACGACGGCGCGGTACGGGCATTCATCGGGTCGTTCACCTCGGCGGGCGGACGGGGAATCACCGTCGCCGCCGTGGACCGGGAGACCGGGGCGCTGACGGTCCTCGGCACCACGGACACGGTCCCCGATCCTTCATTTCTCGCTCTGGGTCACGGTCCGGGTCCGGGCGGCGGCGCGCTCTACGCGGTCAGCGAGACCGAGCCCGGGGCGGCAGCCGCCCTGGACGTCACCGGCGACGTGCCGCAGCCGCTCGGCGGCATCCGGCCGGTGGACGGCGACGGCCCGACCCATCTCGCGCTCGCCGGCGGCCATCTGCTCACCGCCAACTACAACTCCGGCAGCGTGAGCGTCCTGCCCGTGCTCGCGGACGGCTCTCTCGGTCCGGTCGCCTCCGTGACCCGGCACGAGGGCAGCGGCCCCGACGCCGACCGGCAGCGGGGCCCGCACGCCCACCAGGTGCTTCCGGACCCGTCGGGGAACTGGGTGCTCAGCGTGGACCTCGGGACCGACTCCGTACGGATCTGCGCGCTCGACACGGCGACCGGGGCGCTGCGGCTGCACGGCGAGACGGCCCTGCGGCCGGGCACCGGCCCGCGCCACCTGGCCTTCCATCCCGCGGGCGGCCATGCCTATGTCCTGAACGAACTCGAACCGACCGTCACCACGTGCCGGTGGAACGCCGCCGCGGGCGTCCTGGAACCGGTGGGGGAGACCTCCGTGCTGCCCGTGCGGCCGACGGAGGGCGACGAGCCGGCGACGTACCCCTCCGAGGTGGTCGTCTCGCACGACGGCCGGTTCCTCTGGACCGCCAACCGGGGACACGACACCATCTCGGTCCTGGCGCTCGACGCCACCGGCGAGCAGGCGACCCTGGTCACGGCCGTGGACTGCGGCGGGCACTGGCCCCGCGACCTCGCACTCGACCCCGCGGGCCGCCGGCTGTACGCGGCCAATGAGCGGTCCGGAGACGTCAGCTGGTTCGACATCGATCCGGATACGGGCATCCCCCGCCACGCCGGCTCGCTGGCCGCGCCCGCAGTGTCCTGCGTGATCTTCGGCTGATTCCGCGCCGTACACGGCACGACCGCCGTACACGGCGCGAATCGCCGTACGGGCCCGGTTCTCCGGGCCCGTACGGCGATTCGTGGCGCCTCGCGCCGAGCTCAGTGCGCCTGGGCGCCCTGCGGTGCGACGGGCGTGATGCCGAGCGTCGTCATGTACATCGACAGCACGAGCTTGCCGATCGCCGGGTAGGCGCCGAGCGGCTCGGCCGTCGCGCAACCGGCCTCCTTCGCGGCGGCGTCCAGCAGCCCCTCGGCCACCTCCGGGCCCACCAGGTACGGGGCCACCGCGAGCTGCACCGAGCCGGAGCCGGTGAGCTGCTCGGCGATCGACGCGACGGAACCCTCTACGTCGAGCGCCGCGGCCATCACCGGAACCGCGAGCCGGGCGGCCAGCAGCATGCCGGTGATCCCGGCGGCCTGCACGGCCTCGTCGCCGCCCACCGTGGCCAGCACGATGCCGTCGGCGGCCGTGGCCACCGTGAAGAGCCTGGCGCGGTCGGCGCGGGCCAGACCGGCCTCGGAGAGCCGCACGTGCAGCGCCTCGGCGAGCAGCGGGTGCGGGCCGAGCACATCGGTCAGCTCGACCTGCGTACCGCTGTCCATCACGGCCTGTCGTATCCGCCGGATCAGAGCGCTGTCCGGCCCCGCGAGCAGCGGCACGACGACGGCGGACGGCCCCTCGGGCTCGGCGACCTCACGGCCCGCGGCCCGCGCCTGCTCGTAGCGCGCGACGCGCTCGGCGGCGGAGTGGGTCAGTACGGCGGAGAGCGTCGGGTACTCGGCCTCGTCGCCGTCGAGGTAGCCGATCCGGGCGTTGAGGCCGGGCAGCTCGGAACGGGCGATGCTGATCACCTCTTCGGCCAGGCCGCGCGTGGCCGAGGAGGGGGTACCGGGAACGGCGAGAACGAGCGCGGCAGCGCCCTCGGGTGCGACCACGGGCTCCGGGCGGCGGTGCCGTCCGGACTGGCGAGGTCGCGGCATTCGTACAGGCAGGCCGGAAGCGGGCCCAGTGGGGGTGCTCATGGCGCCGCATGCTACTGGTTTTGGGTGCGGCCCTGTTCGGGGAGGGCCCGGACAGGCGTTATCTGTCCGCTTTTATCCGATGGGCGGCTTAATGGTCGACTGTCCCGCTCTGTCGTCACCTACTCGGGCTTGTGCCCAGCCCCCTCACCAGGTACCCAGAGCAGCGTCGGGTGGCGGGGCAGCCGCAGATCCCCGGTCGCCAGCGCTTGCGCGATGGACAGCGCACCGGTCAATGGATCACCCGAACCGGGGACCGCCCGTGCCTGCGGAAGCCGGCGGGCCAACTCCTCGCGCAGAGGTACGAGCAGCGGATCGCCCATCCGGAACAAGCCGCCCGTCAGCGCCACTTCGCACGGCTCGCCGTCGGCCCCCGCCGCCGGGCACACCGCCGCGGCCGCCTCCGCGACATGTGCCGCGGCCTCGCGCAGAATGCCCGCGGCGACCGGATCGTGCCCGGCGCACGCGGCGACCTCGGGCGCGAACGAGGCCAGCACAGCGGGCCGGTCGGTACGCGGATAGAGCCGTCCGGGCAGCTCCGGCGCCGGTCCGAACACCGCCTCCAGCCTCGACAGCAGAGCCGCGGAGCCGCCCCGGCGACCGTCATGGGCGCGCATGGCCGCATCGAGCCCGGCCCGGCCGATCCAGGCTCCGCCGCCGCTGTCGCCCAGCAGATGCCCCCAGCCGTCGGCCCGGCGCCAGCTCGTCAGGTCCGTACCCAGCGCGATCAGGCCCGTGCCGGCCGCGACGACCGCCCCCGGGCGCTGACCGACCGCCCCCGCGTACGCGGTGACCGCGTCGGCGGCCAGCGCCAGTCGCCGTACGCCGAGCGCGTCCCGCAGGGCCGACGGCAGCTCCGCGCGCAGTTGGCCGCCGAGCGTCGCCATGCCGGCGGCGCCGATCGCCACGGCGCCGATCGCGGCGCCGTCGTCGCCGCCGCACTGCTCCAGCAGCCGGCGGGCGGCGGGCAGCAGTTGTTCCAGCAGATGGCCGGCGTCGATTCCGGCCGGTCCGGTACGCACCGGAACGGCGCAGGCCACCGTCGCCGGCGGGGTGGGCGTGCCGACGGCGCCCAGTGCCACGCGCAGCCCCGAGCCACCCGAGTCCACGCCGAGCACGTACGGTCCCGACGCGGCGGGCACCCCGCCCGGACGCGGGCCGGCGCCGGTGCTTTCCGGCCATCGCCGCGGTGTACTCATGGGCCGACTCCAGGAAGGAAGACGAAGGACGGCGGCAGCCTATCCCCCGTACCGCGAGAACAGTTCGGGGGAGGGGGAGTTCGGCGGCCCGGAGCGGCTTCGTGCCGGGGGCGGACCGTTTACGCCGGTAGAGTGACGTTCTGTGGCACCACGACCGTTGAATGAAGTAGTCGAGCCCGGCTGGGCCGAGGCACTCGCACCCGTTGCCGGACGCATCGCCGAGATGGGCGATTTCCTGCGTGCGGAGGTGGCGGCAGGACGCACCTACCTGCCGGCCGGGGCGAATGTCCTGCGCGCGTTCCAGCAGCCCTTCGACGACGTACGCGTCCTGATCGTCGGTCAGGACCCCTACCCGACACCCGGAATGGCGATGGGGCTGAGCTTCTCCGTGGCCCCCGAGGTTCCCCAGGTGCCCGGCAGCCTGGAGAACATCTTCCGGGAGCTCCACACGGACCTGGGGCTTGCGCGTCCGTCGAACGGCGACCTGACGCCCTGGACGCGGCAGGGCGTACTGCTGCTGAACAGGGCCCTCACCACGGCGCCCCGCAAACCGGGCGCGCACCGCGGCAAGGGCTGGGAAGAAGTCACCGAACAGGCCATCCGGGCCCTGGCCGCGCGCGGCAAGCCACTGGTGTCCGTGCTCTGGGGGCGCGACGCCCGCAACCTGCGGCCGTTCCTCGACAACTACCCGGCGATCGAGTCCGCGCATCCCTCGCCCATGTCGGCGGACCGCGGCTTCTTCGGCTCGCGCCCGTTCAGCCGCACCAATGAACTCCTGCTGCGCCAGGGGGCCCAGCCGGTCGACTGGCAGCTTCCCTGACAGGCGCGACGCGGACCGGGCGCAGGTTTCGCCGGCCCCGGAACGGCACCGGCCCCGGCACGGAGCCGGCGCCACGTCCCGCCGGGGTCTTCCGTTCGGATCGGGCCGGGCACGCGAGCCCGGCCCGATCCGAACGAGAGGCCTGGATCATGAGCCGGTTCACGGTGCGTCGCGCACCGTGCCGGTGAAGACCGGTCCCTTCTTCGGCTCCCAGGAATCGTCGTAGGTCATCAGCTGCATCCGCAGTGATTCCTCGGGCTCCTCGATCCCGTCCCGGACCGTGGGCACGGCCACCTCGCTACTCAGCTTCCCGGCGGGCACGAAGGCCGGCAGGAACGACGGCTCGGACACCTTGGACAGCGGCCGGGCCGGGTCGGGCGACTCGTCGAACGTCTCCCTCAGCCAGGTTCCGTCGACGTCCAGGGTCGACAGCTCCGGCCCCGCGCCGACCGGCTGGATCTCGAAACCGGCGGAGTCGATGTCGACATCGGCGACCGCGGAGAGCGAAATCCTCCAGCGCAGGCTCTGCCCCTCGGTGACCCGGTCGGCGACCGGCTTCACCTCGACCGTGGGCATAGGATCGTCGTTCTGCACGGTCAGACCGCCCAGGTGGGAGCCGACGACCGCGCCGCGGACCGCCTTGACGAACACACTGTGCGTGATGTCGTAGCCGTAGCGGGTGTTGCCCCGGACCTCGACCGGCACATCGATGTCATGGCTGCCCGGACGCACCGTCACCGTCCGGTAGCCGGGCTCGGCCTTGTCCGGATCGGAGACGAACAGCCGGACCCGACCGCTGCCGTGCCCGGAGACCCGCACCGGAACGCGGTAGGTCCGGACCCCCGAATCGCCTTCCGAGACCTTCAGATGGCCGATGTCCACACGCGGCAGCGAGGCCGCCCGGACCGCGGGTGTTCCGGGCCGCCAGCCCCAGGCGTCGACCAGCCAGGCCTGCCCCGAACCGCTTCGCGGGGTCAGCTCCAGGCTCTTCACATGCTTCAGGTCCACCTTGCTCCGCACTGCGGCGGAGAGCGGTACGCGGATCTCGCGCCCCCAGTAGGAGGCGGTCCGGGCGCTGCCCGGCAGCCCGTCGATCCGGGTGCCGCCGAGCGTTGCCCGCCGGCCCGAGGTGTCGGTGAGGGCGATGTCCAGCCGGGTGCCGGTGGTGTTGGGCGGCACGATCACCCGGAGCGCCAGCGAGTCGGCATCCGCCACGGAGACCGGACGTACGGGGCGGATCCTGACCGCTCCGCCCGGCTTCGACCAGCGCATCGCGACCGCGTGACGGCCGGGCTCCCGCGGGGTCTCCCACATGGCGAAGTGCGGGGAGACGGCGTCCCCCTCGGGCGGCAGACAGGCGCGGCCGGGATTCGTGTCCACCTGCGCGCACACCCGGCCGCCCGTCACCGCCGTCGAGGTGTCCGGCAGGAACGCGGGCGTGCGCTTCCCGCCGACCGCGTGGCTCAGCACCCGGGCCGGACCCGCCGAGGGCGCGCGCCGGTCCGAACCGTCCAGCAGCGGGCGTACGCGGTCGTCACCCGCGACGAACAGCCGGGCCGCGGCGGCGATGTACGTGGCCCCGGCCCGCTGCTGCGAAGTCGCGGTGAGACGGGCCTTCTTGCCCGGCGAGCACACCGGGTCCGGGGTGCCGTCGTCCCAGAAGTCGTCGTCGGCGGGCGCCTCCGCCTGCCCCGGCGTCCATTCGCTGTTGAAGAAGTTGTGGTTGGCGCCGACCATGTAGACCGCGCTGTGCAGTGCGGCGCCACGGCTGACGCCTCGGGTTCCGTCGACGTAGATCTGGCCCTGGAGGTCGGACACATCGCCGTCGCAGCCCGGCAGGACGGTCAGGGACGGCACGTCGGGAACCGGGTTCTGACCGAAGACGGTCGGGCCGATCAGGACGGTGCCGCGAATGTGCCAGCGCACCGGGCCCCGGTAGCCGTCCTGGTCCGCGGGCGGCCGGGAGAGGCTGTCGAGCGCGGCCCGGTTGACGCCCTCGCCGCCCCGGGAGTGGCCGACGAGCAGCACCCTGGACATGTCGGCGGGTGGTGCGGCACGCACGGCCGCGGGCGCCGCGGACCGGTGGGTGGCCCAGTCCGCCCAGCGGGCGAGGTGCAGCCGCACCAGGGACGAGCGCGCCTGGGCGCCCCCGTCGTCGGCGGCATCGTCCTGTCCGTTGATCCCGTTGGCCGAGATGGACACCGTGACGTACCCCTGGGAGGCCAGGAGCTTCTGGTCACGCAGATAGCCCCGATGGCTCGGCACCGGCCGGGTGCCCGCCTCGCAGGGCCAGGACATGCCCTGATCGCCCTTGGCGTTGAAACACGTGTAGTGACGGCCGTGCAGGAACAGCGCGAGCGGCCGCCGTCCCGGTGCGCCGGCCGGAGACACGACCGCGGCGCGCATCTCCACCGGGGCGCTGAACCCGGGCAACCGCACCGACTTCAGGGTGTACTCGCCGCTGACGGTCCGGTACTTGCCCGGTACGCCGGGATCGACCGGGTTCGCGGGCAGGGGAGCCGCCGGCTTCGCGGCCTCGGCGGCACGCCGGGCGTCCGGAGCCCGTCGGGCACCGGATTCGTCGAGACGCCGACCGCCCGCCAGCGCCTTCAGGCGTGTCACGGGTCCGAGGCGTACGCCGTCGAGCTTCATCCGGAACGTACGCCGGTCCTGCGCGGCGACCGGCCGGCCCAGCAGCCGGTCCCCGGTGTAGAACTCGACTCGGGCATCGCCCATGGGCACCGGGTCGGACGAGGTCCAGACGAGCTCCTGCCCGGCTCCCGTTCCGGTGATCCGCCAGCCCGCGGGGAGCCGGCCGTCGGGCGCGCCCGGCGATATGGAGGATATGGATTCGGCGGATCGCTGCGGGTGTGCCGGTTGCGGCGACGCACGCGCCAGTTCCGGCCATCCCACGGTCAGGGTGAGTACCGCCAGTGCGGCGGTAACCGTGCGCGAGACACGGATCAAGGTGGTCCTCCTGGTCATCGGCCTTCTCGAACTCCCCAGAGATCCCTGGGGCCCCCGCTCCCGGAGGACGGAGAGCGAGGCCCGGGGGTTGCCTCGGGCCGCGTCACTTGGCGCGGAACTGCTGCTTCGGGGGATCGAGTTGACCGATGACCGGCAGGAAACGATCAGCCGGCGGCACAGGGCCGGCCGGGGCACCGGGCGGTCAGGCGCCGGCGGCCGACGTGCCGACGGTCGACGCGCTGCCGACCGGCGTGCCGACGACCGGGGCGTGGATGGCCGACGGCCGGGGCGTGCGCACTGCCCGTGATCAGCCGTCGATCACCGACGCCCGCACGCACAGGACGTCCGGCAGATGCGAGGCGAGCTGCTGCCAGCTGTCCCCGTCGTCCGCGCTCGCGTACAGCTCGCCGTTGCGATTGCCGAAATAGACCCCGGCCGGGTCGGCATCGTCCGTACAGAGCGCGTCGCGCAGCACCGAGCCGTAGTGCGTCTCCTCGGGCAGGCCCGTCGACAGCGGCTCCCAGGTGCGGCCCGCGTCGCCGGTCCGGAACACCCGGCAGCGGTGCTCGGCGGGCACCCGGTCGGCATCGGCGTTGATCGGGAAGATGTACACCGTGTCCGCGCGGTGCGGGTGCGCGGCGGCGGCGAAACCGAAGTCCGACGGCAGTCCCCGGCCGATGTCGGTCCAGCTGTCCCCGGAGTCGTCGCTCCGGAACACTCCCCAGTGGTTCTGGAGATAGAGCCGGTCGGGATCGACCGCGTCCCTCGCCACCTTGTGGACGCACTGCCCGAACTCCGGATCCGGGTCGGGGAGGAAGACCGCGGACACGCCCTTGTTCGACGGGGCCCAGCTCGCACCGCCGTCCTTGGTGCGGAACACCCCGGCGGCGGAGACCGCGACGGTCACGGCACGGGCGTCCCTCGGGTCCGTCAGGACGGTGTGCAGCCCCTCCCCGCCTCCGCCGGGCACCCATTTCGAACGCGTCGGATGCTCCCACAGCGGGCGGACCAGCTCGAACGACTCCCCCCCCGGTCCTCGGAACGGAACAGCGCGGCGGGCTCGGTCCCCGCGTACACGACGCCGGGCGCCTCGGGGCCCGCCGGATGCAGCTGCCAGACCCGCTCCAGCGACGCTCCGGTGAACGGCGGGAACTTCACCGCCGGTTGTCGTGGCTCCACCCAGGTGCTGCCCAGATCGTCCGAGTGGAAGACCGCGGGGCCCCAGTGCGCGCTGTCGCCGCCGGCCAGGAGCCGCGGGACCTGCCCGCGGGTGTCGATGGCGACCGAATACACCGCCTGGGCATTGAAATGCGGGCCGTCGAACTCCCACGTGCCGCCGCGCCTGCGGCCGATGAAGAGTCCCTTGCGGGTGCCCACGGTGAGCAGTACGTCGGTCATGGCCAAACCTCCCGAAACGCCATTGTGTCGGACATCGGACAGTCTGCACCCGACCACTGACAGTGGCTCGCAGAGCAGTCCCTGACGCCCGGGCACTGTTGCATCCGCCGTCGGCACGGGTACGGTTCAGCAGACGTGGAAAGCGCTTGCCGAGCCGCACCGGAATTCCGCGCGAACCCCCGATGCCGCCTCATCGCGGAGAGACCGAGGAGCAGCTGTGCCGACCTTCGAAGGGCTGCCCGGTGCCGTGGCGGTGTCCCATCTGCGGGTGTACGACTGGCCCACCGCGGACGGCCTGCGCGGCGGGACGCCCCATCTCCACCTCACCTGCTCCGAGGGGTACGTGGTGGTCGGCGGCACGGGCTCGGTGCAGACCCTCACCGCCTCGGGCTTCCGGCAGACGCCACTGGCGCCGGGCGCGCTGGTGTGGTTCACGCCGGGCACCGTCCACCGGCTCGTCAACGAGGACGGGCTGCGCATCGTCGTCCTCATGGAGAACAGCGGGCTGCCGGAGGCGGGCGACGCAGTGCTCACCCTGCCGCCGGACCGTCTGGCGGACCCCGAGGTCTACCGGGCATCGGTCGCTCTTCCCGCGGACGGCTCGGAAGCGGATCAGGAGCGGGCCGCCCGTGCCCGCCGCGATCTCGCCATAGAGGGCTTCCTCGCCCTGCGCCGGGCCGCCGAGGCGGGTGATCCAGAGCCGCTCGCCGCGTTCCACCGGGCCGCCGCCGCGCTCGTACGCCCGAAGGCCGAGGACTGGCGCGGGCGCTGGGAGCGGGGGGCCGCCGCAGCCTCCGAGGTGACCGGCGCCCAGCTCGAAGCGGTGGCGCGCGGCGACGGCGCCTACCTGGCCGACGCCTGCGTGCACGCCGAACAGCCCTCCGCACACGGAAAGTTCGGCATGTGCGGCCGCCTGGACGTCTACCGGGGCTGACCGGCCCCGCCGACGCCGGACGCGGCGGAGCGGGTCAGGACCCGGGTCGTGCTGCCGTCGTCCTCCACCCTGTCCCGGACGTGCCGGAAACCGATCCGGTCCAGCAGCGCCAGTGACGCGGCGTTGCCGGCGGCCACCGTGGCGTGCACCTCGGTGAGCCCGAGCGTGCCGAATCCGTACCCGGTCAGCGCCTGCGCGATCTCGGTGCCGAATCCCTGCCCCCACGCGGTGGTGGCCAGGGCATAGACGATCTCGTGGCCGCCCGGCTCGGTGGACGGCTTGATCTCCGCGTGGCCGACGAACCGGCCCTCGTGACGGACCGCCCAGACATCGAACAGGTCCTGTGCGTACACCTTGCTGAAGATCCGTCCGAACAGGGCGCGGTCCTCGGCCTCGCTCTGCGTCCCGTCGCCCATCCAGTGGGAGACCAGGGGGTCCTGGAAGAGCGCGACGAAGTCCTCCTCGTCGCCCGGCGTGTAGGGCGCCAGATGCAAACGTGCGGTGTGCAGGGCAGGGGTGGCCATGGGCGGTGACGGTACGCAGGCCCCCGGGCGACCGCAACGCAATAGTCACGGGCGAAGGGCCGGGGCGCTCGCGCTGTCGGTGGCGGCCCGTACCGTCGGAGTCATGGAACCGGTGACATCGCCCTGGGAGTCCAGCGAGCGGGTGGAGTACGTCCGGGAGCTCGTCGGCAAGGGCGACCTGGCGGTGCTGTCGCACGCCCTGCTCTTCCCGAAGAGCGGCTGGGACGACGGCTTCGGGGTGACTGCCGTGCTGCGCGGCCTGCCGCTGACCGACCGGATGGACCTGGCCCGGTCGTTCGCGCAGTACGCGATCACCACCCGGGCGGGCGCCGGGAGCCGGAAACGTGGGCTGGTGCTGCTCGCCGCCGTCTCGCACGGCTTCGCGGAGAGTGCGTGGTGCGATGCCTGGGAGAGCCTGCTGCGGGACAAGGCGAGCCGGCTGTGGGCCTGCGGGACGGAGGACGACCTGTGGACCTGCGGCCACGCACTGCTGGACGCGGGCCGACGGCTGGACGGGGAGGTGGTCGCCCTGCTGCGCCGCTCCGCCCTGGAGGGCTCCTGGCCGCAGGAGTGCGTCGAGCCCGTGCTCGACCGGATCCGGGGTCCGGTGCTCAATCCCGGCGACGGCTGGGCCGATCGCGTCCTCGCCGAACTGCCCGCGCTCGGCAAGCCCTGGCACGCCCTGGTGGCGCACACCCTGCGTGCGCCTACGGGACGGCCCAACCGCACCTGGGACCGCCGCGCGCTCGCCCTCGCCGAGCCGCTCGGACCCGGGCAGGTCCGGGACACGGTGACGCCCTGGGCCGAGCTCGCCGCCGAGGGCGGAGGCCGTGACGACGGTGGCTTCGACGCGTACAACCTGCCCGCTCTCGCGGGCCTCGTCTGGCTGCTCTCCCTTCTCCCGCCGCACCCCGACTCGATCCGCGCCCTCGGCGCTCTGGTCGAACGCCCGCCTCTGCGAAGTGCGCTGACCAGTACGGCCGTTCGCGCCCTGGCCCGGCTCCCGCACGACCTGGCCGGGGCCGAGCTGATACGCCTGTCCACCTGTGTGCGGCACAAGGTGACGCACCGGCAGATATGTGCGGCGCTGGCGCCGGAGCGGCGTATGGCGTGACGGGGCGAGCGGCGGCATCGGCGGGTTCCGGGCCGCCGGACGGAGTCCCGGTCCGGAGCGCGCCAGCGCGCCGTGCCGAGGTCGTCGGATGCTTCACCGGGGAAGTGGCGCGATGCCGGTTCGCCCCCCATCGGCGCTCCCTTGTGGCGCCGCCTGTCCGGCCGCTGTGGCGTTCCGCATCGTCGTGGCCGGGTCGCAGGGCGCCTGACACGGCGGAGGCGTGCCCGACCCGAGTGACGCCGCCTGCCCGGAGGGCCTCGGGCCCTGCCGGGCGGGCGGCGGGACCGCACCCGCCGGTCGAAGGGGAGAATCGGCCGGGCGGAGGAAACGGCCGGCCCGGTGAAAGGGAGCGTGGAGTGATGACGAGCGGGATCGAGGACGCCGAGGGGCGTGCGGCAACCCTGGAGGTGAACCCCGTCGGGGTGCGGGTCGGGATCAGGGCCGGGACGCCCTCGGGCGAGCTGTCGCTGATCTGCACGCCCGCCCGCGCCCGGGAGCTGGCGGCGGCGCTCGCCCTCGCGGCGGAGGAGGCCGACGGCGCGCGGACGGCGGAGCCCGTCACCGTCAAGGCGGGCGAATTGCGCCGGGGCGACGTACGGGACGGTGACCGGGCCATGACGGTGGACGACGTGAGGGTCGACGGTGCCACCGTCCATGTCACCTGGAAGTCGGGTGCCGGGCGCAGCTGGACCCAGGGCTATGACGCGGACGCCGACATCACGATCCGGGTTGTACGAGAGGCGTCGTAATTTGACGGATGCCGTACTACGAGATGTATCGTACTAGCGATCCTTCCCGTGCCCGTCGAAACGGAGTCCGATGTGAGTGCCCTCTTCGAGCCCTACACCCTGCGGTCGCTCGTCATCCCCAACCGGGTCTGGATGGCGCCCATGTGCCAGTACTGCGCCGCACCGGACGGGCCGGAGCAGGGTGTGGCGACCGACTGGCACTTCGCCCATCTCGCGGCGCGCGCCATCGGGGGCACCGGGCTCATCCTCACCGAGGCGACGGCCGTCAGCCCCGAGGGCCGGATCAGCCCCGGCGACCTCGGCATCTGGAACGACGCCCAGGTCGCCGCCCTCCGACGGATCACGGCGTTCATCAAGGGGCAGGGGTCCGTCGCCGGCATCCAGCTCGCCCATGCCGGGCGCAAGGCCTCCACGGCGGCCCCCTGGCTGGGCGGCGCCCCGGTCGGGCCGGAGGCGCACGGCTGGACGCCCGTCGCCCCCAGCCCGCTGCCGTTCGACGACGGTCACCCCGTGCCGCACGAGCTGACCGTGGACGGGATCCGGGAAGTCGTCGACCAGTTCCGCGAGGCCGCGCGCCGCGCCGTCGACGCCGGATTCCAGGTCGCCGAGATCCACGGCGCCCACGGATACCTCATCGGACAGTTCCTCTCCCCGCACAGCAATCACCGCACCGACGAGTACGGGGGCAGCTTCGAGAACCGCACCCGCCTCGCCCTGGAGGTCGTCGACGCGGTACGCGAGGTCTGGCCGCAGGAGCTGCCGGTCTTCTTCCGGATCTCCGCGACGGACTGGCTCACGGAGAACGCCGAGGACGACCGTGAGGGCTGGACCGCCGACGAGACCGTGCGGCTGGCCGCGCTGCTCCAGGCCCATGGGGTCGACCTGCTGGACGTCTCCAGCGGCGGAAACGCCCCGCGCGCCCGCGTCGAGGCCGGGCCGGGATACCAGGTGCCCTTTGCCGAGCGGGTCAGGGCCGAGACCGCGCTGCCGGTCGCGGCGGTGGGCCTGATCACCGAGCCGCAGCAGGCCGAGAAGATCATCACCGAGGGGCGGGCCGACGCCGTCCTCCTCGGGCGCGAACTGCTGCGCAGCCCGTCGTGGGCCCAGGTGGCGGCCCGCGAGCTGGGTGGCGAACTCCGCACGCCCGAGCAGTACCACCGCGCGGTCTGAGGACCCGCACCGCCCCGGCCCGGTCGGCCCCGTACGGCGCGAAGCGTCAGGGGCCCCGGGCCGGGGCTGTCCGCCGTAGCCACGCCCCCTCTCGTGGCGGGCGCTGGGCCGGGCGTGGGCGAAGGGCCCGTCGCGAGGCTGGAGAGAGCAGGGGGCGAGGCGCCACGGGCCCGGACGCGCGGACAGGCCGACGTGCCGGATACCGCACGCCGCGTACCGGTTGGCCGCCGGATCGGTCGCCGTCACCACGCACATGAGGTCCACGCCGGCCCGCCGCCCGCGCAGCGGGATCGGGGCCGCCGCCGAGCCGAGGACTGCGAGCGAGAACCAGTACAGGTTCAGCCGGCCGGCGTCCGTCTGCCTTGTCCCGCAAGGGAGTTGGGCTTCTCGTGATGCGGGCGCGGCCCCGCGCAGAAACAACTCGACGACGTCTTGCCGCTCGCGTCACACCGCCTATATAACGTTGTAAACCGAGCCGCCCGGCGGCTGATGCATCGTCAAGCCATGCCCCCACGGCCCGCCGACGAGCGTGTCGTCCTCCCGCCAAGGAGCGTCCTGCGCATGATGATCCAGCGACGATCCCGTAGCCTCGCCGCGGCCTGTCTCCTCGCCGCAACCACCATGCTGGCCGCCGTCGGCTGCGCCAAGTCGGAGACCCCGGACACCGCGGGTGACGACAGCAGTCAGGCCGCACAGACCGCCAAGTCCCCCGAGAGCAGCTCGGGTTCGGGCTGCTCGCTCCAGACGCACGGTGCGCCGAAGCTGGATCTGAAGAACGCGGTCGTCGGCTTCTCGCAGTCGGAGAAGGAAGCCAACCCGTTCCGCATCGCCGAGACCCGGTCCATCAAGGACGAGGCCAGGAGGATCGGTGTGAAGAAGCTGCTCACCACCAATGCGCAGTCCCAGCTCTCCAAGCAGATCAGCGACATCCAGGACATGCTGTCCCAGGGTGCCCAGTTCCTGATCGTCGCCCCGCTGAATTCCGACGGCCTGGAGCCCGCGTTCAAGGCGGCCGCGGCGAAAAAGGTCCCGGTGCTCACCATCGACCGCAAGGCCAACTCCACTGCCTGCAAGGACTATGTGGCCTTCCTCGGCTCCGACTTCGTGGAGCAGGGCAAGCGCGCTGCGGACGCGATGATCAAGGCGACCGGCGGCAAGGGCAAGGTCGCCATCCTCCTCGGTGCGTCCGGCAACAACGTCACCACCGACCGGACCAAGGGCTTTGTCGACCGGCTCAAGGCCCAGGCGCCCGGCCTGCAGATCGTCGCCCGGCAGACCGGCGAATTCGCCCGCGACAAGGGCCAGCAGGTCATGGAGCAGCTCATCCAGTCCAAACCCGGCATCACCGCCGTCTACGCGGAGAACGACGAGATGGGGCTCGGTGCCGTCACCGCTCTGAAGGCCGCGGGCAAGAAGCCCGGCAAGGACGTCAAGATCGTCTCCGTGGACGGCACCCGGAACGCCGTGCAGGCCCTGGTCGACGGAGAGTACAACGCCGTCATCGAGTCGAACCCGCGCTTCGGGCCGCTCGCCTTCGCGACCGCGCAGAAGTTCTACGGCGGCGAGGAGATCCCGGAGAACGTCATCATCTCCGACCGGGCGTACGACGAGTCCAACGCCAAGGCCTCGCTCGGCGGGGCGTACTGACCGCACTCCCGCCGCACCCCCGGAACAGCGGAAGGCCGAGACCACTCATGGCGCCACCGGAAGCAGTCCCGCAGCAGGAGCAGGAGCAGGAGCAGGAGCAGGAGCAGGAGCAGGAGCAGGAGACGGAGACGGAGACGGAGTGGCGACCGACGCCGGCAGCCGTCCTCGAAGCCCGCTCGGTGAGCAAGCGGTTCCCGGGCGTCGTCGCGCTCGACGACGTCTCGTTCTCCCTGCGCGCCGGGGAGACCCACGCGCTGGTGGGGGAGAACGGCGCCGGGAAGTCCACCTTGATCAAGGTCCTCACCGGAGTGCACCGGCCGGACGGGGGTGAGCTGCGGCTGGGTGGACAACCCGTCCGGTTCGCCCGGCCGTTCGAGGCCCAGCAGGCCGGAATCTCCACGATCTACCAGGAGGTGAACCTCGTCCCGCTGATGAGCGTGGCGCGCAACATCTTCCTCGGCCGTGAGCCCAAGAACCGCATCGGCCTCATCGACTTCGCCCGGATGCACCGCGAGGCCACCGGACTGCTCGACGGCTTCGGCATCCGCGTCGACCCCCGAAAGCCCCTGCACACACTGGGCATCGGCACCCAGCAGATGGTCGCCCTGGCCCGCGCCGTCTCGGTCGACGCCCAGGTCGTCATCATGGACGAACCCACCTCCTCGCTGGAGCCCCGCGAGGTCGAGACCCTTTTCCGGGTCATCGGAAACCTGCGCGGCCAGGGCATCGCCGTCCTCTACGTGAGCCACCGCATGGACGAGCTCTACCGGATCTGCGACCGCGTCACCGTGCTCCGCGACGGCCGCCACATCCACACCGGCGACCTCGCCGGCCTCGACCGCATGCGGCTCGTCTCGATGATGCTGGGCCGCGACCTGTCCGAGGTCCACCGCACCGGTCTCACCCGCTTCGACGGCGAAGGACGCGACAAAGAACACGACGAGGGACACAGCGAAGGACAGGACAAGGGACACAGCGAAGAAGACGACGCGGCACGCGCGCCGCAACGCACCCCGGCACTCACCGCGACCGGTCTCAACCGGCGTCACCAGCTCCACGACATATCCCTGTCGTTGTACGGCGGCGAGGTCCTCGGCCTCGGCGGTCTCCTGGGCTCCGGCCGCAGCGAGACGGCGAAGGCCCTGGCCGGTGCGCTGAGCCTGGACTCCGGCGAACTCACCGTCGGCGGACGGACGTTGCGCAGACTGAGCTCGGCCGGTGCCATCCGTGCCGGGATCAGTCTGCTGCCCGAGGACCGCAAGGCCGAAGGCATCGTGCCCGGCCTCTCCGTGCGCGAGAACATCGTGCTGGCCGCCATGGACCGGCTCTCCCGCTTCGGCGTGGTCTCCCGCCGCAAGCAGGACCGCGTCGTCGACATCTTCATGCGACGGCTGAGGATCAAGGCGTCGAGCCCCGAACAACCGGTCGGCGAACTCTCCGGAGGCAACCAGCAGAAGGTCCTCCTCGCCCGCTGGCTCTGCCTGGAGCCCAGGGTGCTGCTGCTGGACGAGCCGACCCGGGGCATCGACGTCGGCGCCAAGGCCGAGGTCCAGAGCCTCATCGACGACCTCGCCCGCGAGGGCCTCGCCGTCCTGCTCATCTCCTCCGACATCGAGGAACTCATCGAGGGCGCCGACCGCATCGTCGTCCTGCGCGGCGGCTCGGTGGCGGGCGAACTGGAGGGCGACGCGGTGACCGAGAGCCAGCTGCTCGAAGTGCTCGCCGACCACTCACCGGCCCCCACCGGAAAGACCCCGGCCACTCAGGAGGACCCCCGATGACCGACCGGGTCACCCTCCCCGCACCCGCAGGCCCCCTGGCCCGGCTGCGTGACCCCGCCTGGTACCAGGAGTACGGGGTGTACGCCGCCGTGGCAGCGGTGCTCGTCTTCAACGCCCTGTTCACCGAGCACTTCATGACCGCCGACAATCTGCGCACCCAGCTCGTCCAGGTGGCCCCCGTCGTCATCGTCGCCCTGGGCATGGCCCTGGTCATCGGGACCGAGGGCATCGACCTGTCCGTGGGCTCGACGATGGCGCTCGCCACCGCACTTCTCCCGCTCTACCTCGGATACGGGCTGCTGCCCGCACTTCTCGTCGCGCTGCTGGCCGGCGCGGTCGTGGGGGCGGTCAACGGCACCCTGGTCTCGATCGTCGGGCTCCAGCCGATCGTCGCGACCCTCGCCCTCTTCGTGGGCGGCCGCGGCCTCGCCCTCGTCATGGCCGACGGACAGCTCAAGCAGATCGTCAACCCGGACCTGCTCGCCCTCGGCACCGGCTCCCACCTCGGCGTCCCGACGGTCGTACTGATCGCCGCGGTCCTCGCCGCGGCCGTCGACCTTCTCGTCCGGCGCACCACCTTCGGCCGCCGGATCGTCGCCGTCGGCGGCAACCGCTCCGCCGCCGCCCTCGCCGGACTTCCGGTACGGCGCGTGCTGATCGGCGTGTACGTGCTCTGCGGCGTACTGGCCGCCCTGGCCGGCATCCTCGCCACCGCCAGGCTCACCGCCAGTGACCCCTCCTCGCTCGGCACCCTCATGGAACTCTCCGCCATCACGGCGGTCGTGGTCGGCGGCACCCCCCTCGACGGCGGTTCCGTGCGGGTGCTCGGCACCGTCGCGGGCGCCCTGCTGATGCAGTTGCTGCGCGCCACGCTCGTCAAGCACGACCTGCCCGACTCCACCGCACAGATCGCCCAGGCCGCCATCATCGTCGCCGCCGTCTACGTCGCCCGGGAGCGTAGGTCCCGATGAACGAAACCACACCCGTGGCCGTGGCCCAGGTCCCCCCGCCCGGCAAGCGCCCCGCACCCCACGGAGGCGGCGCACCGCACCGGGGAGCCGGGCACCGCCCCGCGCCCGCACGGCGGCTCCTCGAACTCCTCCGGAGCCAGGGCGTCCTGGCCGTCCTGCTGGCCGTCGTGATCACCGCGTCGTTCGTCTACCCGACGTTCGCCACCCTCGACAACGCCCGTGGCGTGACGGTACAGGCGTCGTTCCTCGCCGTGGTCGCCCTCGGCATGACCCTGGTCGTCATCAGCGGCGGGATCGACCTGTCCGTCGGCTCCGTCTTCGCTCTCGGCGGTGTGCTCGCCGCCTGGGCCTCGCAATGGGGCGTCCTGCCCGCACTGCTCGTTCCGCTGTTGGCCTGCGGTGCGATCGGTCTGCTCAACGGCTTCCTGATCGCCCGTGCCGCGATGGCCCCCTTCATCGTCACCCTCGCGACCCTGCTCGCGGCGCGCGGCCTGCTGCTCGCCGTCACCGACGAGGGCGCCACCACCTACCTCGTCCCCAAGGGCTCCGCCTTCGCCGAACTCGGACAGGGCAGCGTCCGGGGCTTCGGCCATCCGGTCCTGATCGCGCTCGTGCTGTTCGGCGCCGGCGGACTGCTGCTGCAGCGCACCTCGTTCGGACAGACCCTCTTCGCCGTCGGCGGCAGCGGCGACGCGGCCACCCTGATGGGCCTGCCCGTCGCCCGTACGAAACTTCTGGTCTACACGCTCAGCGGGCTGCTCGCCGGACTCGCCGGTGCGCTGAACGCGGCCAGACTCTCCTCCGGCGTCACCATCGTCGGCGTCGGCATGGAACTCGACGCGATCTCCGCCGTCGTCATCGGCGGCACTCTCCTCGTCGGCGGTGCCGGATCGGTCAGCGGCACCCTCTGGGGCGTCCTGCTGCTGGCCGTCATCCAAAACCTCATCAACCAGATCGGCTCGCTGAACTCCTCGTACCAGTCGGTGGTCAGCGGCGGGTTCCTTATCGTTGTCGTCGTGGCCCAGCGCTGTCTGGCGCGCGGCCGCAGAGCCGGCTGAGCCGAGCCGAACCACCGCGCCCGAGTGCGCATCGAGCAGAGTCAGGGAGTGCCGTGGGCGTCAGCCTCAAGGACGTTGCGCAACGGGCGGGCGTGTCCATCAAGACCGTGTCGAACGTGGTGAACAACTATCAGCACGTCACACCGCGGATGCGCGCCAAGGTGCAGCAGGCCATCGATGAACTCGGCTACCGGCCGAACCTCACCGCACGCCATCTGCGCAAGGGCCGCACCGGCATCATCGCGCTCGCCGTGCCCGAGTTCGGCAACCCGTACTTCGCGGAGCTCGCGGGCGCGGTCGTCGACGCGGCCGCCCGGCACGACTACACCGTCCTGGTCGACCACACCGGCGGCCTCCGAGAGAAGGAACTCCTGGTCAGCCAGGGCTTCCGGTCCCATGTGATCGACGGACTCATCCTCAGCCCGATCCATCTGGAGACCGAGGACCTGATGGCGCGTACCGAGACCGCGCCCCTGGTCCTGCTCGGCGAGCGGGAGTACGAGGCTCCCTACGACCACATCGCCATCGACAACGTGGCCGCCTCCCGCGACGCCGTACGCCACCTCGTCGACCGCGGTCACCGCCGGATCGCCTTCCTCGGCTCCCGCACCGGACGCGAACGCCAGCCCGCCCATCTGCGGCTGCGCGGCTGGCGCGAGGAACTCGCCGCGTCCGGCATCGAGCCCGACGAGTCGCTGATCGTGGTCACCGACGGCTACGGACGCGAGGACGGCGCGAGTGCCATGGCCGCTCTCCTGGACCGGGGAGAGCGGCCCGACGCGGTGTTCGCCTACAACGACCTGATCGCCATCGGCGCCATGCGCACCCTCGCCTCGCGCGGGCTCCGCATCCCCGAGGACGTCGCCGTGGTCGGCTTCGACGACATCGAGGAGAGCCTGTACGGGGCGACCACGCTGACCACGGTCGCCCCGGACAAGGAGGCCATCGCACGGCTCGCCGTCGACAGCCTCGTCGAACGGCTCTCGGGCAGTCCGGTGCCCGAACCCCGGCGGCCCCGCCCCGGCTACCGGCTCGTCGTCCGCGAGTCCACCGGCCCCGACCGGGGTACGGGTCAGCCTGGTTGAGGCACGGACCCGGCGCGCCGATCCTGCCGGGTGCCGCGTTCTTCCCGGCCAGGTCGAGGACGTAGACGCGCAGATTGCCCTTGCCGGGCGCGCCGACCGAGAGCCTGCCGTCCGATGATGCCCTCGGTGGAGTACTGGCCCACTCGGAGCGGCGGCACGGCCCGCCGGATCTCGTTGAGCCGTTGCAGATGCTTCACCAGTGGTCCGGCGAGCGTACGGGCGACCTCGCCGGTGGCCGGGGAGACCTTGCCGAAGTCGGACGCCTCGACCGAGCCGGCGAGATGACCGCCGTAGTAGGCGCGCCCGGTGGTCGCCGGCGGGCAGCTGGGCCCGCAGACCGAAGCTGTGTTGGTTCCGGTGGGGGAGGTGGGCGGAGAGGCAGTCTCCGGTACGGCGGTGAGGAGTCCCAGAGGCCTGGCGGCCGCCAGGGCTGCCGCCGTCGGGCGTCTCAGCAGGGAGCGTGCGGTGCGTCTCATTCGTGTCTCCACGGGGAGGCCCACGGCCGACAGGCCGCGGCAGCCGACAGCGCAGGCGCTCGATGACCGCCTGCGAGGTCCCGCCGGAGAATCCTGACGCGCCTCGGGGTTCGGGCGAGCAGTCCATTCCGACCGCTCCGGGAAGCAAGTTCTGCCGGAATTTCGCTGCAATCCCTTGTGGTGAGGAAGCCACCTGCGCATGACAGATGCGCAAGGGGGTGCGGCGCGGGCGGCGGTACGGATGTGGGCGTTGGTGCGGATGCGGGGGAATGACGGAATGCGCCCCGGAGTTGGGACGTTCATGACCTTCTTTGTTGACGTGACCGTCCGAGGCTATGAGCTCGACACCCAGGGACACCTGAACCAGGCCGTCTATCTCCAGTACGCCGAGCACGCCCGCTGGGAACTCCTGCGCGCCGCCGGTCTCCCGCAGGACAAACTGCTGGCCAGCGGCGTCGGGCCGGTCGCGCTGGAAACGACGGTGAAGTTCCTGCGGGAGCTCCGGGGCGGCGACCGGGTGCGGGTGACCTGCCGGTTCATGTACGGCGAGGGGAAGACGTTCACGGTCGCGCAGCAGATCCTCAAGGAGGACGGCACCGTAGCGGCGGAGGTGACGGGCGTGGCGGGGATGCTCGACCTGACCACCCGCAGGCTGATCGCCGATCCGGCCGGACACCTCACGGCACTCGCCGACAATCCGGAGCTGCTCAGGGAGTGACCCGCTGCGGCCGGACGGCGGCGGACCGGTCCCGTCCGGCACGTATCGGGCTCCGACCCGCAGAGTTCGACCTGCGGAGAGCAGGACTCCGACGCGCGGAGACAACGCGAGGAGACCGAACTCCGACGCGCGGAGATGGAAATTCGACGAGTCTCGTATTATGGAGGCTCCGAGCAAGACCAGGAAGTGGAGCCGACGTGACACCCGCCAGCGCCCCTGCCGCAAGCACCGCCGAGGCGGGTGGTCGTGTCCTGGACCACCCCGCGCGGGACGAGATCCGCATCGAAGGAGTGCTCCACGCCCTCTCCGACCCGATGCGGCTGCGCATCGTCCGTGAGCTGGCCGCCGCCGAAGCCGAACTCAGCTGCTCCTGCTTCGAACTGCCGGTCTCCAAATCCACTTCCACGCACCACTTCCGGGTGCTGCGCGAGAGCGGGATCGTCCAGCAGATCTACCGGGGCACGGCCAAGATGAACGGGCTGCGGCGGGACGACCTTGAGGCGCTGTTCCCCGGGTTCCTCGACAGTGTCCTCGACGCGACGAACCGGCAGGTCCGACGCGTCGGCGAGGACCGGTAGCCTCACGCCCCGACCGGCCCGCCGCTCCGTGCGGCGCTCAGCAGCCCCGCCCAGTCCGGGATCTTCACCCGCTCCCGGCCCAGCGACCGGCCGAGCGCCGCCTCCGCCCGCTCGATGGACAGCCAGCCGTCCCACTCCACCGGACGCAGCCCGCACGCCCGCAGCGCGGCCACCGGGTCGGACGACGCCGATCGGCGCCCGATGAGCAGCGGGGCGTCGTCGAGCAGCGAAGTCACCGTCTCCTTCGCGCACGACCGGTTCGAGCCGATCACCCCGGTCGGCCCCCGCTTGATCCACCCGGCCACGTACTCCCCGGGCGACGGCACTCCGTCCCGCAGCACCCGCCCCGCCAGATGCGGCACCGTCCCGCGCACCGGGTCGAAGGGCAGCCCGGGCAACGGGATCCCCCGGTAGCCCACCGCCCGCAGTACGAGTCCGGCGCCGATGTCCTCGTACGCACCGGTGTCCCGCACACCCCCGCTGCCGTCCGGCACGGTCCGGGCGAACCGCACCCCGGCCACCCGGCCGTCCCGCTCCAGCAGTTCCACGGGGCGCAGGAAGAACCGCAGGCGGACGGTGCGCACCGGATGCCCGTCGGTGCCCGCGCCCTCGCGGCCGGCCGCGGCCCAGCCGCGCAGTACCTCGACATTGCGCCGCGCCGCGGCCGTCGGAGGCGGCGCGTCGGGGGGTGAGGGC
>NZ_JBCEWQ010000101.1:0-31761 GCF_038448545.1 Streptomyces sp. CLV115 | reverse complement strand
GAACGCCCCCGGATGAGACCCCGCGGCCCCTGCCTCCGCCGCCCCGTGCACGGCCCCCACCGCACCGCCGCCCATCGCCGCGAAGGCCGCTCCGCCCGCGGCGAGCAGCAGTACGTTCGAGAGCCCGTCGGAGATCTGGAGGGCGGCCGAGTTCGCCCCCGCCTCCTCCGGCGCCGACAGTTTCAGCAGCAGCACGCTGGTCGACGCGAGCACCATGCCCATGCCGAAGCACCCGAAGGCCCAGGCCACGGCGACGGTCCAGACCGGCACCGAGTCGATCAGCACGGACGGCGCGGCCGCGATCGCCGCGGCGACCAGCACCATGCCGCCCACCATCATCCGCTCCCGGTACGGCTCCAGGCTCGGCCGGGACTGTACGTAGGAACCGAGCGCCCAGGTCCCGCCCCCGGCCGCGAGCGAGAACCCGGCCATCGTCGGGCTGAGCCCGCGCTGGGTGACGAGCATCAGCGGGACAAACGATTCGGCGGCGATGAACGACCCGGCCGCCACCCCGCGCAGCAGCACCACCGAGGGCAGCCCGCGCGCCGCCCGCCCGGTCCCCGGCGGCAGCAGCCCCCGTACCGCGGGCACGAGCAGGGCGACCCCCGCGGCGGCCGGCAGCAGCGCGAACCAGTTCATCTCCTGCCCGGCGTACTGGAGCAGCGCCGCGCCCAGCGAGATCCCGAGCGCGAGCATGATGCGCCGCCGGTCGTACGGCTCGACGGGCGCCGCCGGATCGGCCGGCCCCGACGCCCGCCGCCGGATCGCGGGCAGCGCGAGCGCCAGCGGGAACACGACGAGGACCGGGATGCCG
Source organism: Streptomyces sp. CLV115 (assembly GCF_038448545.1). NCBI lineage: Bacteria > Bacillati > Actinomycetota > Actinomycetes > Kitasatosporales > Streptomycetaceae > Streptomyces > Streptomyces sp. CLV115. The sequence continues at coordinate 30,947 of NZ_JBCEWQ010000101.1, read as the reverse complement.
ATGAAGACCCAGCGCCACCCCAGGTGCTCGGTCACACTCCCGGCGGCGAGCGGCCCGACGACCGAGGGGATCACCCAGCTCGCGGCGAACGCGGCCAGGATCGACGGTTGCAGCCGCTTCGGGTAGGCCCGGCTGATCACCACGTACAACGCCACGATCACCAGCCCGCCGCCGAGCCCCTGCACGGCACGCCCCGCGACGAAGATCCACATGCTCCCGGCGGTCCCGCAGAGCACCAGCCCCGCCGCGAACGCGCTGATCCCGGCGGCGAGCGGCCCCAGCGGACCGCTCCGGTCCGCCCACTGCCCGGAGAGCACCATGGCGAAGAGGCTGGTCGTGAAGTACGCGGAGAACGCGAACGCATACAGGGGAATGCCGTGCAGCTCCCGCGCGGCGACCGGCATCGCGGTCCCCACGGCGGTCGCCTCGAAGGCGATCAGGAACACGACGGAGACGATGCCGATGCTCAGCGCCCGATAGCTCCGCCCGAGCACCCCTCCGGATTCGACGGCGGCAGGGTCGTCCACGGCAAGGGGTGGGACATCGACGTCGTCCCGCGGTTCCAGGGCACTCATGAGCCCAAGAGTAAGGGGCAAAATCTTGGATGAGCCCTGTCGGGAGACGGTCCGCCGGTCCTCCGTTGGTCGTAGGACCACACCGCCGATCGTGAACGCGGCATGTCAGTCGCATTGCACCCCGCCCCGCACCCTTGAGCGGCCGGCACACCCGCCCCTACGGTCATAAACACAACAAGAAACACACGGCCGTGTGCCCGAGTGGTTCAGGGGCTCGACTGCAACTCGAGTTACACCGGTTCGAATCCGGTCACGGCCTCCGAGCAGGAGTGCAAGGGGCGGCCGCCCCCATGGTGCGGGGGCGGGGGCCCGCACCACCGTCGGACGAACCTGCCGAACGCCACGTCCGCCACCGTGTCAGCCCGCTATCCCCATCCGCAGCAAGGCGATTCCTCGGCAGGCCCGGCGTCCCCAAGATCCATCTGGGCCGGGTTCCAGCGGATCCGGAAGTCGTCGCCGGGCGTGCCCGGCCGGAGTGCAGACGCGGCAGACGTCAGCGTCTTCCTGATGCCATTCCCTTCTGCATTCAGTCCGACGTCGTCCGAGCCGGACCGACAGCGGGCCGTAAATTGACAACTTCGACCCACGAACCTCGCCCGTCATCAGCCGGTCTCCGAGTGGCTGTTCTGTCGGCACTGGTCGTTGCCGGGCCCAGAACCTGCTACTTCGGCGTGAGTACGGGGGCCTTCGGCAGGCCGCCGTTGTTCTCGCAGCCGAGTTCCTTCACCAGCTTGAGCGAAACGGCATGCAGGATGATCAAGTTCAGGTTGCGATACTCACGCGTGTCCGGTGCGTTGCTCTCACCACGCGCGAAACGGCCATGAATGCGTAGCGGGGTCTTGTCCGACCCCTTCAGCTGAGGGGTGACACACTCGAAATAGATCGCCGCAGCGCCTCGCCCGACAGAGGATTGCACACCCATGGTGTACAGCTCGTAGCCGGCCGGAAGCCCTTCGTCCTCCACGTCCTGTGGCGCATACATGGAGAAAAACGCTCCCCCCTTGTCCGTCTGATTCGCACCCTTCGGACGCAGCAGGCAGAGCACGTCCCCCGCAGCCCATGGGCGCCCGGACTCATACCCTTCCTTGAGCGCCGCGACCACTCTCGCCATGCCCTTCGAGCTCTTCGCGAAGAAGAGTTTGTCCCCGGTCGTCTTCTCGACCATCTCCGCCAAGGGACCGGCGAACACGTCGCCGCATACCTCCGCGGCCCCGACGAACGTCTTCTCCTCCTCCTTCTCCGACGCGCATGCCACGCCCCCAGCCCCCAAGGCCATCACCAGGCCGGCGGCCGTCAGCCGTCGCCTCACCCGTGCCCACCTACTTCACGCATCCCGCAACCCCTTCTCGTCATCAGCTGATCCGTCGGCTGCCGGCCGACGGACGTGCACGACTCCGCGCGTTCCGGCCCAACGCCACTGCATTCCGAAACGGCCACGGGGCGTCCGCTACTTGTCCAGCACCTCAGCGCCCCCGGCCTTCACCACGAACAATCAGGACGCCGGGCCCACACCCTGGACGCGCGCGCGAAGATTCCCGTCCCCGTAGCCGAGAAGCCTTGAATCGTCCAGGTCCTCGGCTAGGCTTCCGCCCGTCCTGGCGTCGACCCTGTCGATCTCCTCCTTGTGACGGGCAACGAAATTGTCGACCGGAGTCTCCGTATAGTTCTCTCCCGCCGTGTAAATCGCCGCCCGCTGCTCGGCGGTAAGATCGTCGACCTTCTCCTTGTTCTTGTCGATCGCGTCCTCCCCCATACCCCCGACCACATCTCCGATGACCTGTTCAACGGCCCCGGTCCCCACATCGGTGAACAGCGGCACCAGGAGCGCACCGGCACCGATGACCGGCGCCGCAGGCAGAAAGTAGGCAGCCGTAGCAACTCCGGCCCCGAGTGCGGCGGTGCCACCGAACTCAGCCCAACCGGACCGTTTCTCCGCAGCCTTCTCGTATTTCTCGTGCGCCTTGACGCCGTCGTCCTCAACTTGGTCCGCACGCGACTGGTCCAGCATGCCCTGAACCTCAGCTCCGATTTTCACCGTCCGCCGGACATCGCCCGTGTCGATTTCGCCGTCCTTGCCCACCTGCGCCTCAAGTGCACTGCTCGTGTAGACCTGCTCAGCAGCACTCAAGGACGCATAGGCGTCCGGGTGATGCCCCAGGGCTCCGAGGAATTTCCTGGCGGTTTCACGGCAGTCAGGACCGAGGGGGTCAGAGAAGTCAAGGTGACCTTCCCCATTCCCGCCAGGCTCGAATACGCTGCCCTTCTTGTTCCCGTCCATCGCCCAGTTGATGTCATCGATATACCCTGCACCCATCGCACCCAGGCTATCGGACAACGACTCCTGGACCTTGAGAAGATTGGCGTCCGAGTACTTCACCATCACGTCCCGCATGATTTCGGCATTGTCGCCATCCCTCGCGATGCTCGCATCGGGATGACCTGCCGGATATCCGAGCGTCGCCGCTTCCAGGGCATGTCCGAGAGCGTCGGGCATGTAGTTGAGGGACGCCTTGAGTTCCTTGTCGTCAAGCGAGTCGACATCCCCGTAGCTATCCCACTTCTCGACCCCGAAGAAGTCGAGATAGTTCTCGATCTTATTCCGGTCCTTGTCCTTGCCGAGATCGGCCGCGGCATCCTTGTCGACGGTGCCGTCCTCGTTGTACGCGGTCGGCGTGTCATGGAAGAAGTGCTTCGCCGCGTCGGGGCTGTTACCGAGCGCCTCCAACATGGACACGGTGGGATCGTAGCCGGAGCCATTGACCCCCGAGGGGTTGAACGGGTTCTTGAACGGGCTGTTCACCACCTTGTTGCCGGCGAACAAGTCCGGGTTCTTCTGGTGCAGCTGCGCCACGTGCTCGGCAATCGGGTTCAAGAACTTCGCGCTGTAGTTTCCGTACCGCATGATCCCGCCCAGCAGCTGATATCCGAAAGGACCGCCGCTGTCGTACTTGGTCAGCGGGATGCGCTCGGTGCCAAGCTTGCGCAGCTCCGGACCCCACTCCGCACTGAAATCCTTGTCACGGGAAGCCATGGCGAGATTGAGGCCCAGGTTCTTCTGGAGTGCTTGAACGTCCTTGAGCCGCTCCTTGTCCACCTTGCCGTACTCGTACGTATCGGTCGAGAGCTGACCGAAGAATGCGAGTGACTTCTCTGGGGTCAGCTTCCTGTAGAAGTCCTTCGCGAACTCGGAGGATTCCCTGTTGTCGTGGAGCAGTTCGTTGAGCGCCTGAAGCTCGGTGTGTGTAATGTCCCGGCCCTTGGAGGCAAGCGCGGCAGCACGGGCCGCTTCCTCCTGGTCCAGTTTCTCGAACTTCGGCGCAGTGAAGTCACGCCGCTCGGTGACGTTGGCCTCAAGCGCGTTCTTGAAAGCGACATCGGTGTCGTTGCAGTTGTCGACGATTAGGTCGATCCTTTTCTGCCACGACTCGACGTTCTTCCGCTCCCGCTGGAGCATCTCGGGGTAGTCGGGATCGTGCCCCGCCGCCCGGGACTTCGCCACCGGGTGCCGCGCCGTGACCTTGCCCTTGTCATCCACTCTGACGCCTGCCGCAGGCCCTTCGTGGTCCCGGATGTTGATCAAGTCGTTCTTGGCCTTCTTGATGGCCGCATGCCCCTCTTCGAGGATCGCCTTCACGCCCTTGGCCTCGGCTGCGGCGTCCGCGAACTCCTTGGCCGTCTTGGTCACGAACGCCTTGGTGACGCCCGCGTTGAGGCCCTCCCAGTCCGCCTTGTCCGACTTGACCTTCATGCCCTTGGCCGCGTCATCGGCGAGCTTGTCCAGATCGCTCGCCATCTTGTCCCAGTCGTCGACCGCGGTCTTCAGTTTCACTACCGGGGCGTCGATCAAGTCCTCGTACTTCAGCATGCGCGCGCTCCCCCGACCCTTACTTCATGTATTCCGTGAGCTTGGAGATCGGCGCCAGATCCCCCTCGACCTTCGCTTCGTCCTTCGCATGCTGGGCCTTGGTGTAATCGAGGTGGTTCGAGATGTGCCCAAGAGAATCCAGCAGCGTCTTCAGATGGGCCTTCCAGAGGTCGTGCACCTTGAGCACCGCCGACCCGCTCGCGAAGTTGCCGTTGGTCAGCGCGATTGCCGCGTCGAACGTGGCCGGACGAGCGCGGTCCCCCTCTTTCGACAACCGAGTCCGCAACTCGTAGGCGTCGTTTCCGATGGCGCCGAGGGAGTCCCGGTTGACCACCAGGTCGGGGGCGCCACCCCCGCTCCCACCACCCTCGGCCGGGACGCTGTTGATCTGCATGCCTCTCCGCCGCGCGGCCGCCGCGTCACGAAGCTCCGCCCACTCCTCATCGAACGACACGAACTCTCCCAAAATTCTTGCCTGTTGAGCATCTCACCCGCGGAACACAGCCACCGTCCGGTCACTTTATCGGCCGGGCCCCGGTGGGGGGCACCCCAACCACGGACGGGATCAGTCCAGCGCGCAGCGCCTGCGGCAACCCCGCTGACCGTGGCGTCCGCCGACCTTGGCGATCTCGGGGACTCCCCTGTTGCAGGACGGCGATCCGGACGTGCATGAAGGCGCGGCGGCACGAGCCTGGAATTGGCTGCCCTTCAATCACCACTCGCCCCGCCGTCGGCCACCCGTCCGTCAGCCCGAAGCACCACCGTGCGCCACCCGCGCCCGGTCCAGCCCCGCGAGAATCGCGTCCACCGACTCCTCCACGGTCTGCCCCGACGTGTCCAGCCAGAGCCCGATCCGCGGCGTCTCCTCCCGCAGCACCCGGTCCAGCGACTCCACAGTCCACCCGGCCCCGTAACCGCTCTTCCCCCGCCCGGCCTCCCGCTCGGCAACAGCCTGCGGTTGGGGAGCGAGCACGACGACGTACAGCGGCTGCGTCCGTACGAGTCCGACGTACGCGGCCAGCTCCTCGCCCAGCACCACGTCCTGGACCACAGCGGTCCAGCCCTCGTCGGCGTACGCGTCGGCCGTCGTCGCCGACAGCCGGTACCGGAGCCGCAGTTGAGCCGCGGCCTCCTCGTACGCCCCCGGCACCATCTCGGCCCGCCCGGACACCACCATCCGCCGGAACACATCCCCGCGCACATGCACGGACCGGGGCAGCCGCTCGGCGAGGGCCTGGGCCACGGTCGACTTGCCGGAAGCCATCACCCCGGTGATGAGAACAACGGCGGGACCGGGATCAGCAGCGCGCAGCATACTCACGGTCGGCCCGCCACGGCGCCGGCCAGGAAGGCGGCCCAGGCAACGGGGGCGACGGGGGCGACGGCAAAGGTGGGGCCGTCGACGACCTTGGAGTCGCGGGCGTGGACGGTGTGGGGGCAGGTGGCGACCTCCATACAGGCGCGGCCCTCGTTGTTGCTGCGGCTGGACTTGAACCAGGAGTGCTCGGGCCCGGTGGTCACAGTTGCCTCGCCTTCGTTCCGATGATCTCCGCCGACTCCCAGGGAGTGAGCGCCTGGGCCCGCAGGATGCCGAAGAGGTCGCACATGTCACCGCCCTGCTCCGGCTTCGAGATCAACCTATCGCCGCCCTGGCTCTCCCCGAAGACCGGATTGGGGCCTTCCGCCGTGCACATCAACCGCATCGGCCCGTTCGACCCCGCGTGTGCGTGCTGGTCCGAGGACATCACCTGCACCGTGAGGTGGTTCATCCGCCGCATGCACTCCAGCAGATGAACCGACGACCCGGACTCGTCCCGGACCGTACTGAGTCCTTCCCCTGGCCGCGTGGGCGCCGACCCGGCCCGCAGGACGTCGTAGACACGGCTGGAATGGCCGAGGGCCCGACGTCGGGCGGGATCGTCGGCCTGCGGCTCCTCCAGCGCGGCGGGGTCGACCGCAGTCGACGCCGACGACTTCCCTGGCGGGAGGAAGCAGGGGGATGTCACCTTGATTGAGGCTAGGCCCTCGCCCTTGGCCCGATCCACGACGCCGGTCATGGCGTCCATCCAGAAATCGTCGGGCTGCCGCACGAGCTTCTGGGCCTCGCGCCCCGGAACACCGGTCAGTCTGTAGACCACGGTGACCTGCACGCGGTCGTCAGGGCCGTGGTCGTCCCGGGCGATGCAGGGGCCGACGGGCGCGGGGCCGATGCGCTCCAGTGTCGGTGCGGGGGACATCCCGTCCACCGCCTAGTGAATGATTTCCTCTGCCCGGTCGATCGCCTGCTGCTCGTTCATCGTGACCTGTTTCGGTGTCTTGACGCCGGTTTCCAGTCCGCTCTCCTGCGCCCCGCACGCGGTCACCGTGGTCGTCATGGCCAGCAGCGCGGCAGCCGGGAACACCTTGCGCAGATTCACGGCCGCCCTCCAGTAACGATCTGTGCCAGGCTGCCGAGGGGCTTTTCGTCCCAGTACTGGGAGTGCGCGGGCATCATTTCGCCACCAGAACCCGGGCGCCTCCCGTCGGGGACGTCGAAGACCACGCCGCCGAAGTCGTCGGAGACCGGGTCGGTTCCGTGAACGATCGAGTGGTCGTCGAAAAGCTCCATGTAGGCCTTCGGATTGAGAGGTGCCAGGGGACCTGCCGGCGGCGGGGCGAGGTTGATGAGATCGTTCTTGGCCGTGGCCGCGAAGACATGGTCCGCCGGGATGTTCAGGTCCTTCGCGTGGTCCACGCCCACGCCCGGGCTACCCACCGTGATCGCATTGTCGACCGGCAGGTCTGTGCGGGAGCTCATCGTCTGGCCTGCCACCGGGGATCCATAGCTGTGCCCCAGGAGCGTCTGGTTCACATCGCGATGGTTGGCTTCCTCAATACCCTGAAGGAAATTGCCCAGCGGCTCCTCGGCCTTGTCCGACCACTCGGTCTCCATCGCATCTCGTCCCACGCCATGCATGGCCCCCGTCCAGTTCTGCTGATCACTCGGGCCAAGAACACTACAACGCACCGGCAATGCGCAGACCATGCTTGTCTGCGCCTATTTCCAGGGTGAGTTGGAGCCGGGGGGAGCAGCCGGTGGTGGTGCGCAGGCCGGGTGCGTGTGCTGCTGGTGAGACTGCGGTTGCTGGTACGGGCCGGGGCCCGGAGGCTGGTGCGGGTACGCGGGCGGGGCTGCTGCGAACTTGCGGCGGCGGGACCGGATGGCCAGGCCTGCCGTCACTGTGCCGATGAGCGCGAGCGCGCCGATGCCCAGACCGATCCAGAGGCCCGTGTTGCCGCTGTTGCCGTCGGAGACGGGAGCTGCTGCGGCCGGCCTGTCGGGACTCCCTGAATCCCCGGTCGCCTGGGAAGGCTCGGGGGAAGCGCTGGGGCTCTTACGCTTGGCTGCCGCGAGGTCGGGGAGCGGGTACACGTCGGGCGGGCCGGGGTCGCCCGGGGTTTTGAGGGCGATGCGGGGGCGGACCGCCCCGTAGCCGACGTAGTCGTCACGCTTCGCGCCACTCTTCGGTTTTCCCGCTGTGTTCAGCATGACGCGGAGGACCTGGTTGTTGGTCCAGTCGGGGTGTTTCGACCAGATGAGAGCGGCCGAGGCGGAGGCGATGGCGGTGGCGTCGCTGGTTCCGCTCGTCTTGCACAGCTGAGTTCCGCCCTTGCAGGGATGGACCATGTCGATTCCGGGTGCCGTGAAATCGATCTGCGGCCCGAACTGGGACTCGTCGGTCTTCTTCGCGTCGTGACCAATGGCTCCTACGCCGACAACCCCGGGCGTACCAGCCGGGTATTCGAGCAGGTTGGCTCCATCACCGCTGTTGCCGGCGGCTGCGAAGATCAACGCTCCATTGTCGAGCGCATACTTCACCGCATCTGTCAGCGCTTGCGAACCTGCCTGCGCCCCCAGGGAAATATTGATGACCTTCGCGCCGCGTTCCACCGCATACCGAATCGCCACAGGAGCAACGCGATTGAACTTTGCGTCCCCCTCGGCCTGAGTTGCGCCGACTCCCGAATCGGGCATGCGGATCGGCAGGATCTTCGCTCCTGGCGCAAGACCGAAGGCGCCGTTTCCTCCGTTGCTCCGGCCCGTCCCCGCGATCAGGCCGGCCATGCTCGTACCGTGGCCGTCGTAGTCGGTGTGTTCATCGCCCGCAACGTCCGACTCCAAGTTCCTTCCCTTGAGGACTCGCCCCACCAGGTCCGGATTCGCCGGGTCCACACCGGTATCGATCACAGCAACGACAACGCCCCTGCCCGTACTCGTCTGCCACATCTCGTCTGCCTTCATGACATCGAGATGCCACTGCATGGAACGCGTGGAGTCAGCAGACGCGGGTCCAGCGGAGCCGCCTACCAGGAGTAGGCCCAGCGCAGCCGCCAAGGCGGATCGCCGTCGTGTCGGTCCTTCACTCCTGATGCGCATCCAAGTCCTTCGTGAGTTCGCTGCTGATCAGTCGATGACCGGCGGGACTACGCGTCGACCGCCTTGCTGCCAGGTCTCATCGTCTTCGACCAGATAGTCCGGCCGCTCGCCGTTCTCATCCCGCCCCGTCGTGTGCGCCCCCGAGCCCTTACGTGCCGAGCCTCCCGAGGCCCCTCCCCTCACCAGACCGGACCCTCCGGGAGTGAACGGGCGTGCGGACCTGCGGCCCTGTGGTTGACGGCTGCTGCCACCTGTGATCGGGGAGACTCCGGAACCGACGCCGCCGCCCAGGCCCGGGGCACGGCCCATGGGCGCTGTGCCGCGGGGATTCTCGTTGCCGATGACCGTTCCGCGAGGGATCCCCGCGACAGAGCGTCCTGGTTCCGGGGGTACAACGCGGCCACCGGTGATCCCGTTGGGCCCGGGGGCACGGCCCACCGGACCGGGGCTCGGCGGAGTCGCCCCTGGAGCAGACACCGACGGACGCGGCACACCAGTCGTACGGCCTCCTCCACCGGTGCTGTGGGGTGCGGAGGGGCCGACAGGGGGAACAGGCGGAATCATGCCTGGCGTCAGCGAGGGCTGAGTGTCAGGCCTGGGCCCGGTTGGCGGCACTACTGGATTCGCAACCCGTGAAGGCAGCGTATCCGGAAGCGCGGCCACTCCGTCGATCCCCATGTCCACCGACTTGGAGACGGCGGGTGACCCCGTATGCGGGGTGGTAATCACGCTCCCGGCAGGCGGGGTCACATCAGCCGTGGCTTCAGCGCGGTGTCCTGGTGCATCGGGGTGTACCGGTCCGTTGGTAGCAGACGCAGGCGCCGTCCCTGGCGAAACCTGTCCGTTCTGTCGTCCGTCGCGCGTGTCAGCGCCTCGCAGGGCGATCGCCCCCGGCAGAACCGGAAACACCGGCTTCTCCAGAGACGTCATCTGGGACGACGAGAGGGTGTACGCCTGCGACAGCCTCCGCATCTGCGCGGCCGCCTCTTCCCTGTTCCTCTTCCCGGACTCGATCAGCGTCTCCGCGGACTTCCTCGCCACGTCCGAGGCATCCGGATCGTTCCGGGCGGCGAGAGCTGCCTCCAGGTTTGTCTGAGCGCCCGCCTCGGTCCTGGGAATCGACGCCTGCGCCGATGCGATCGCGTTCGACGCCTCACCGAGCCACTTGGACACGCCCTCGCTGTAATCCCCCAGGCGCAGCGTCGCATTGGCCAAATCCGCACTCCATGTGCGGAACGCATCAGCCCCTTGGCCCTTCCACTCCACCCACTGCGGGCGGACCTTCAGGTCCTCGGCGACCTTGCTGATCTCGGAAGCCGCTTTCGCGAGACGATCCGACGCCGCCTGCATCTCACCGCTGTTGGCGCGGTCCAACCACTCCAGCATCTGCTCGTGCGTCTTTTTGTCGAAATCCGTACCCACGACGCCCCCTCTCCCCGTCCCCTGTCATCAGCACGCTGAGCACATCGACCACCAGCGTCAGAAGACGGTGCCGTCAGATGTGTGGCTCTGCTCGGCCTTGTGGTGGGCGTTCATGCTGTCCTGGATCGCGAGCATGCGGCCCCGGACCTCCAGGTCGACGTTCTCGTAGCCCTTGTGGGCCCCGAGCACGGCGATGCTCATGCCCTCGATGGAGTCGGAGAGCAGCTGGGACAGCTCTTCCAGCTCCTTGATCACCTTGGAGTACGAGCCGTGCAGAGCGTCCGCTTCGGACCACTCGCCCTTGCCGCCGCCGAACCGGTCCCGTCCCATCGCGTCCTCGCCGACCTTCCCCGGGCCCGCCGGAGAGGTCTTGAGGTCGCGGAGGAGGGCGTCGATGCGATCGCGGAACTTCGTGAACGACGACAGCTCGGTGGCCAGTTCGCCCGCGGCTCCCGGGGACACCGCCCCGGCGGCGCCCACCGCTCCGACGACGTTCCACGGGTATGCCGGGGATTCCGCCCCCGGACCGCTCCGCCCCACATCGCCCTCCCCCGGTCGGCGACAGTCGAGCGGCGCTCGGCCCCCGACGTCGGGGCTCACCCTAATGAGCGGTGGTGACACCGCGCATTTCCGGGTTGCGTCCGCAACCCGGATCAGGCCATCCGTGCGGGGATCAGGAGTTGGACGCCGCGACCGCTGCCTGGGGTCTGATGGGGAGGCGGTTTATCGGGCGGCCGGTGGCTGCTCGGACGGCTGCGGCCACTGCTGCGGGGGATGTCACCACGGGGACCGCCGAGGCTGGCTTGGCGCCGAAGGGGGCCACCACGTCGCGTTCCTCGACGAGTTTGACGATGCGGATCTCGGGGGCGTCCAGGGCGGTCGGGAGGGCGTAGCCGGTGAGGTCGGGGTGGCGGATCAGGCCGCGGGCGCTGCGGAGGTTCTCGGTGAGGGCGGCGCCGATGCCCTGGGTGATGCCGGCCTCGATGCGGGTCGCCAGCTGGGACGGGTTGAGGACCCGGCCGACGTCCTGGGCGATCGCCATCTCCACGACCCGGACGGAGCCGAGTTCGATGTCCACGTCCACCACCGCGCGGATCGCGCAGAAGGCGAGGCCGACGAAGGCGTCGCCCTGGCCGGATTCGTCGAGCGGCTCGGTCGGGTGGGGGCGGCACTGGGCGGTGGCCCAGAGCTCCTTGCCGTCCATCGCCTCGGTGACCGTCGTGGACAGCACACCGTCGTACGAAGTGATCTTGCCGTCGGCGATCTGCAGCAGTTCCGTGGACATGCCGAACTTGTGGGCCAGCGGCTGGAGCAGTTGGGTGCGGACCATCTTGGCGGCGCGTTCCACCGCCCCGGCCGAGACCCAGGTGTGGCGGCCGTGCGTGGCCGGGCCCGCCGGGGGCTGGTCGGTGTCGACGGACGCGACGTGGACCTCTTCGATGCCCAGGGTCTCCTGGACGACCTGACGGGCGAGGGTCGAGAAGCCCTGGCCCGTCTCGACCGCCGCGCAGATGACCGTGGCGATGCCGTCGTGGACCCTGACGGTGGCCGTGGAGACCTCGTCGGCGCCTTCCGCGCCGAGCATGTGGACCATGCCGAGCGCGTAGCCGACGCCTCGGCGCACCGCACCGGGCTCGCCCGCGCCCTCGGGCCCGCCGGGAAGCAGCCAGTCGTCCTCCGGGGAGTCCTTGGGAAGGGCGGGGAGGGGGAATTCCCTTACGGATTCCAGGAGTTCGGCCACCGGTGCCGGGCAGGTCACCGTCTGGCCGGTGGGCAGGATGTCGCCGGTGGACAGGGCGTTGCGCAGGCGCAGTTCGGCCGGGTCGATGCCGAGCTTGGCGGCCAGCTTGTCCATCTGGCCCTCGTACGCCGCGCAGACCTGCATCGCGCCCTCGCCCCGGACGTGTCCGGACGGCGGGTTGTTCGTGCGGACCGCCCAGCCCTCGATGAAGGCGTGCGGGACGACGTAGGGGCCGCAGGCGAACGCGACCGCGGCGGCCAGCGACTCGGACGAGGAGTCGGCGTACGCGCCCGCGTCGAGCAGGATCTGCGCCTCGACCTTCACCAGCCGGCCCTCGGCGTCCGCGTGGTGGCGGTAGCGCAGCAGCGTGGGGTGCCGGTGGGAGTGGCCGAGGAAGGACTCCTCACGGGTGGCGGCCAGCTTGACCGGGCAGCCGGTGCGCAGGGCGAGCAGGCCGAGCGGCAGCTGGAAACCGGGTTCTTCGCGGTCGCCGGTCGCGCCGGGGACACCCGTGACGACGACCTTCACCCGGTCCGGTTCGAGGCCGAAGCAGGCGGCGGCGAGATCGCGGTCGGTGTGCGGGTCGGTGGAGGCGGTGTAGATCTCCACGCCGCCGTCGGGACGGGGTACGGCGAGCCCGGCCTCGGCGCCGATGGGGGCCGGGTCCTGGCGGCCGATGCGGTACAGGCCCTCGACCACTGCCTCGCCGGTGGCCTCGGGGTCGCCGTACTGGAGCGGGATGTGGCGGATCAGGTTGCCGTCGGGGTGCAGCGGTTCGGCGGCGAAGGCCTTTTCCGGGTCGGTGACCGGTTCCAGTACCTCGTACTCGACGGCGATGGCCGCGGCGGCGAGCCTGGCCGTGTCCGGGTGGTCGGCGGCGACCGCGGCGATCGGCTCGCCGTGGTGGCGGACCAGGTCGGACGCGAAGACCGGACGGTCGACGACCCGGCGTCCGTAGGTGGTCTCCCCGGGGATGTCCTCGTGCGTGATGACGGCCCGTACCCCCGCCATCTCGACGGCGGCCGAGGTGTCGATGGACAGGATCCGGGCGTGCGGGTGCGGGGAGCGGAGGACGGCGGCCCAGAGCAGGCCCTCGGCCCAGAGGTCGGCGGCGTACGGGAAGGTGCCCTCGGTCTTGGCGCGCGCGTCGGCGGGCGGCAGCGAGACGCCGAGGCCGAGCGCGGGCGGCTCGGTGCCGGGGCCCTCGGCCGTCGGGTCGGTGCCCGTCTGGGTGGTGATCCGTGTGCTGGTCGCGTTGGCAGCGGTGGCTGCGTCGTTGCTCACGCCATGCCTCCGTCCTGCGGGTGCGGCTGGACTCCACCGGCGCCGGGGGCCGCCTGGTGCGGGATGCGGGCCTCGTCGGACTCCGGGGACGGGGAGTCCGACGAGGCGAGGTCGGTGGCGGCCTCGCGGCCCGCGATGACCTCGTTGACGGCGTCCAGGACACCGCGGTAGCCGGAGCAGCGGCAGAGGTTCCCGCAGAGCGCCTGGCGCGTCTCCAGTTCGCTGGGGGCGTGGTTGCCCTCCAGCAGGTCGTGGACGGTCATCGCCATGCCGGGGATGCAGAAACCGCACTGGACGGCACCGCACTTGGCCAGGGCGCGCTGGACGTCGGAGGGCTCGCCGTCCACGGCGAGACCCTCGACCGTACGCACCTCGCTGCCGGCCGCGGTGGCCGCGGGTACCAGGCAGGAGGCGACCAGCCTGCCGTCCACCTGGACGTTGCACGCTCCGCACTCGCCCTGCGAGCAGCCGTCCTTGGCACCGGCGAGGCCGAGGCGCTCGCGGAGCACGTAGAGGAGCGACTCGCCGATCCAGGCATCGGTGACGGGGCGGTCGGCGCCGTTCACGTGCAGGACGTAGGACGCGGCGGGGTGGTCGTCGGGAACGCCGAGCGGGCCGGATTCTTCCGGTTGAGGGTCGGGCAGCGAGGGATCGGTCTGCTGGAGATCAGACGGCTGGGGATCAGACGGCTGGGGATCAGACGGCTGGGGATCAGACGGCTGGGGATCAGACGGCTGAGACTCCTGGGGGGCTGCTTCGGGAGCGGTCACCGGCACCGGGGGCGCTGCGGCTTCGAGGTCCGCCGCAGGCTGCGCGTCCTCGGACACCGGCACCGGCACCGGCACCGACGCCGGGTCGGGCTTCGGCTCCGGGTCCTGCTCCGGCTCCGCCGGGCGCCCGGAGGCGGCGTCGACCGGGTCGGCGACGGCTTCGGAGGGCGCTTCCGGAGCGTGCGGAACGGCGGCGGCACCGTCCGGTACCGGGGTGGGCTCCGCCGCCACGGCAGGCTCCGGGGCCGGTACTGCCCCGGGGGCGTGCGGGGTGTCCGCGTACGTTACGGACGACGCCTCGACCTGTGCCTGCTCGAACTCGGCTCCCGGCGTGTGCTCCGGCTCCCTGTCCGTGTCCGTCAGGAGCGCGGGATCGACCGCGAGGTCTGCCCCGGCCTCGGGCTCGGGCTCGATCGAGGGCGCCGCGACGGGCTCCGGGCCCTGCTCCTGGACCGGCTCCTGGACCGGTTCCTGAACCGGCTCCTGCGTCGCCCACGGTGCGGGCGCGCCGCCCGGCAGCGTGGCCGGCGGGGTCCGGTCCCCGTACCACTGGGCCGCCAGGGCCGAGGCCGCGAACTCGCCCGACTCCTCCGGGAGATCGCCGTCGGCGACCGGGATCGTCCACTGGCCGGTGTGGCCGGTGTGACCCGTGTGGTCGGGGTGGCCACCGTGCTGCCCGGTGTGGTCGACGGGAGCGGTGTGGTCGGCGAGGCCCTGCTGCCCCGCCTGCGTGTGGATGCCGTACTCCGCGGACTCGGTGAAGTTCCACTGGCCCGTGGCCGCCGGGTTCTCCCGGTACTGCTCCTGCGCGTACGGATCGTGCAGGGCCTGCTGAGCCTGCGGCTCCTGGGGGGCATGAGGAACGTACGGGGCCTGGGGGGCCTGCTGCGGGTACTCGTACTCGTAGTCGTACGGGCCCTGCTGATGGTTCGGGGCCTGCTGATGGTTCGGGGCCTGCTGCTGGTTCTGGGCCTGCTGGTTCGGGTCCGGCCAGTGCACCGCCCCGGGGGCCTGCTGCTCCGCCCCCGTACCGCCCTCCTGCCGGCCCTGCGGCTGCACGATCCAGCTGCCCGTGGCCGACGGGTCGAGCCCGGCCGCCGGGGTCAGCGGCACGATCATCGGCGGTACGTAGCCGTGGCCGGGCGCGGCCAGCGGGATGTTCGCCAGGTCCTCCGGCGGCAGGTGGACGAAGGCGGTCGCCTCCGCGTCGTACTCGCCGCCCTGCGGCGTCGGCTGCCAGCCCCCGTGCCGCAGGTGCTCCTGCTGCCCGTGCTGATCGTGCTGATCGTTGTGTTCCTCGTTGCTCACGACAGTGCCCTCCCCAGCGCTCGTCGGGCCAGCGCGGCGACGGTCCGCCGCAGGTGCAGTACGGCGGGGGGCAGCGGTACGGCCTCGCCCCCGTCGGACGGTGGCTGGTCCGGGATGCAGGCCGCGGCGACGTACTCGCCGAAGGCGGCCAGCGCGTCGGGGGCCAGGCCCCGTTCGCCGTCCCAGTCGATCAGTGAGGCGATCCAGCGTTCGGCCTCCAGCGGGCGCAGCGGCATCGGCGCGATGGCGCCGACCGCGCAGCGCACTCCGCGCCGGGCCGGGTCGAGGACGATCGCCACGGACGCGGTGGCGCGGCCGGGGCCGGTGCGGCCGGTGGCCTTCAGGAAGACCTGGGGGGCGTGCAGCAGGGGTACCCGGACGAAGCCGATGAGTTCGGCGGGTTCGAGCATGTCGCGGCCGGCCAGCAGGTGGGAGACCGGGATCTCGCGCCGTGCGCCGCCCGGACCCGCGATGACCAGCTCGGCCTCCAGCGCGGCGAGCACCGGCAGGGTGTCGCCGGTCGGGGCCGCGGTGGCGATGTTGCCGCCGAGCGTTCCGGCGTTGCGGATCTGGGGCGGGCCGGCGGCGCGTGCCGACGCGGCCAGCGCGGGGATCAGGGCCGCGAAGTCGGGCCGTCCCATGCGTGCGTGGGTGAGGCCGGCGCCGAGCAGGGCGTGGCCGTCCTGGTAGTGCCAGCCGCGCAGTTCGCTGATCCGGCCGAGGCCGACCAGGCCCGAGGGGCGCAGCAGCCCCTTGTTGACGGCCGACATCAGGTCTGTACCGCCCGCCACAGGAACGGCGGCAGGCATGGCTCCGAGCGCCGCCACGGCCTCGTCGAGCGAGGCCGGCAGCGTCACGGACTGCGTCGCCTGCGGTGCGTGCGTGGTCAACCCAGCTGCCCCTTCCCGGTGTCCCGGCTGTCCGGCTGTTTCGCCGTACGGTACGTGCTCAAAGCCTGGACGTGGCAACTCTGGCACATCTTCGGATCGGACCGACGCGAGGGTCCGCGAAGGGCGTATCCATCCCCGATCAGGGGAATGTTCCCGTTTCACCCCGCTTCGGCGCAGAGTGTGAATTGCAGTTCTTCGGTATGGCTCGTGGGCGATTGTTCTGTTCTGGCGTCCGAGTGCCGCGTTCCGTTGCGGCAGGGCGAGTTCCGGACAAAAAAACCGTCGGCCGGCCCGCTCCTCAGGAGTGGGCCGGCCGACGGCCGGGTGCGGTCGGGATCACACGTTCGGGGGCACCCCGTCGATGGGTCGTCCCAGCACTCCAGGTCGCTGCTGACGGGGCAGCGGCCCGGCCGGCGGCCGGTAGTCGACGCCGAGGGCGTCGAGCCGGGCGTAGTGCGTGGTCATCCGGCGCTCGAAGGCGGCGAAGTCCCGCTCGGCGGATACGGGCAGCGGCGACCAGGCGACCTCCGCGAACGCCGCGAGGCGCGGGAAGACCTGGTAGTCGACGCGGGCCCGGTTCTGCATCACCTCGGTCCAGACATTGGCCTGGGTGCCCAGGATGTGACGGGCCGCCTCCTCGGAGAGGCCCGCCGGTACGGGCTCGAAGCGGTAGACGTCCTCCAGGGTGCGGACGAAGCCGATGGGCATCGGCTCGTCGGGGCCGCCGTCCTGACGGTGGTCCAGGTACACGTGCTGCTCCGGGCACATCACGACGTCGTGGCCGGCCTCGGCGGCGGCGATGCCTCCGCCGTAGCCCCGCCAGGACGACACGGCGGCGCCCGCCGGGAGGCCGCCCTCCAGGATCTCGTCCCAGCCGATCAGCCGGCGGCCGCGCGCGGTGAGCCAGGTGTCGAAGTGCCGGATGATCCAGGACTGCAGCTCGTCCTCGTTGGCCAGGCCGAATTCCGCGATCCTGGCCTGGGCGACCGCCGAGTCCTTCCACTGCTCCTTGCGGCACTCGTCGCCGCCGATGTGGATGAACGGCGAGGTGGCGGCGGGGAAGAGGTCGAGCACCTCTTCGAGGACGCCCTCGAAGAAGCGCAGGGTGTTGTCGGTCGGGGTGAGTACGTTCGCGTTGATGCCCCAGGTGTCCCAGACGGAGAGGGCGGTGGTGTCGACGACGTCCGCGTTGCCCAGTTCGGGGTACGCGGCGATGGCGGCCTGCGAGTGGCCGGGGATGTCGATCTCGGGGACGACCCGGATGTGCCGCTCTGCGGCGTACGCGACGATCTCGCGGATGTCGTCCTGCGTGTAGTACCCGCCGTGCGGGGTCTCGTCCCACAGCTCGGAGGCCCGGTGGCCGTGCTTGGTGCGCGAGCGCCAGGAGCCGACCTCGGTGAGCCGGGGGAAGCGCTTGATCTCGATGCGCCAGCCCTGGTCGTCGGTGAGGTGGAAGTGGAAGACGTTCAGCTTGTGCGCGGCGAGGAGGTCGAGATAGCGCAGCACGTCGTCCTTGGGCAGGAAGTGCCGTGCCACGTCGAGCATCATGCCGCGCCAGGGGAAGCGGGGGGCGTCCTCGATGTCCGCGGAGGGGATCGCGCGCTGTGGGCCGGGGCCGACGGGTGCGCGGCGGAAGGCCTCGGGGCCCAGGAGCTGACGGAGGGTCTGCGCGCCCCAGAAGACCCCGGCGGGGCTGCCTCCGGTGATCTCCACGCCGGTGCCGGCCCCGGTGCTCAGCCGGTAGCCCTCCGGTTCCAGCGCCGGGTCGATGGCCAGCCGGACGGTGTCGGTGGCGTGTTCGCCGCCGGGGGCGAGCGGCAGGCCGAAGGCGGCGCCGAGCGTGGTGCGCAGCCAGCGTTCGGTGTTCTCCGTGCCGGGGGCCGCCGTGATGGTGGTGGACGGGCCGAACAGGAAGCCGCGGCGCCCTTCACCACCGGCGCGCACCGGCGCCGGGATCAAGTCGGGCGCCGAGGTCGGCTCGGGCGCGGGGATCACGTCGGATGCCGGGACCTGGCCGGAGGCCGGGCCGGGGGTCGGGTCCATGTCCATGGCGTCAGTCCTTTACCGCTCCGCCGAGTCCTGAGACCAGGCGGCGCTGTACGAGTACGAAGAAGACCAGAACGGGAACGGTCATCACCGTCGAGGCTGCCATGATCCCTCCCCAGTCGTTCTCATCGGGTTTGAAGAAGACCAGCAGCGCCATGGGGAGCGTCGACTGGGAGGTGTCGCTGATGATGAACGACTTCGCGAACAGGAAGTCGTTCCAGGTGGAGATGAACGAGAAGACGCTGGTCGCCACCAGGCCGGGGAAGACCAGCGGGAAGAGGATCTGCCACAGGAAGCGGGTGCGGCTCGCGCCGTCGATGTACGCGGCCTCCTCCAGTGCCTCCGGGACGGCCTTGACGAAGCCGCGCAGCATCCAGATCGCGAACGGCAGCGAGAAGGCCAGGTGCGGCAGGATCAGCGAACCGAGTGTGTTCAGCTGGCCGAAGTCCCGCATCAGGAAGAACAGCGGGATGGTCAGCGCCTCTACCGGCACCATCTGCGCGACCAGGAACATGATCAGCAGCGTGGTCCGGAAGCGGAACTTGAACCGGGTCACGGCCGTCGCGGCCAGGAAGGCGATCAGTGCGGAGGCGATGACGACCGTGCCGGCGACGAGCAGGCTGTTGAGGAAGTACCGCCCGAAGTCGTTCTGTTCGAAGACCCGGCGGAACGAGTCGAGGGACGGCGACAGCGTCCACGGCCGGGGGTCGGTGGACTGGATCTCTCCTGCCGGTTTGAGCGCGGAAAGCACCATCCAGTACAGCGGGAAGGCGACCGCGGCGGCGATCAGCAGGGCCGCGGCCTCGGCGGCCAGCCGGCCGGGCCGGCGGACGCGCAGCATGCTCCGTGCGCTCACAGTTCCTCCCCCTGACGCCGCACCAGCCGCAGATAGACGAGCGTGACGGCCAGCAGGATCACCAGCATCACGACGCCGATCGCCGAGCCGAGGCTGTACTGCGAGGACGCGAACGCCTTCTGGTACGCGTACACGTTGAGCACCAGGTTCTGGCCGGCGATGCCGCCGCCGTTGGTCATGACGTAGATCTGGGTGAAGACCTTGAAGTCCCAGATGATCGACTGGATGGTGACGACGACGAGGATCGGCCGCAGCATCGGGGCCATGACCGACCGCCAGATCCGCCACTGCGAGGCGCCGTCCAGCGCGGCCGCCTCCAGCACCTCGGTGGGGATCGCCCGGATGCCCGCGTACACGGTCACCATCACGAACGGGAACGAGCACCACAGGACTTCCAGCAGCACCAGGGCGAAGGCGCTGTAGCGCCCGTACGTCCAGGAGAAGTCGCCGAGCCCAAGCACCCGGTTGACCGGGCCGAAGTCCGGGTCGAAGAGGAACACCCAGACGGTGGACCCGGTGATCGCCGGGGTCGCCCAGGCACCGAGCGCGGCCATCATCAGGGCGAGCCGCGGCAGGGCGCGGATCCGGGTCAGCAGGACGGCCAGCGCGCAGCCGACGAGCAGGGTGGCCAGTACGCAGACGGCGGCGAAGACCACGGTCGCCAGCAGCACCTGCCAGAACTGGCCGTCGCCGAAGAGCGTCGCGTAGTTCCCGAAGCCTTGGAAGGTCGTCGGTTCACCGCCGCTGACCTGGGCCTGGGTGTATTCCAGGAAGGAGATCAGGCCGAGTTGGTAGATCGGGTAGACGAGCAGGACGCCGAGCAGGACGAGCGCGGGCAGGAGGTAGAGCCAGGGGGTCCAGCCGGAGCGGCGCGCGGGCGAGGACGGGCGGCGCCGGAGCGGGCGCGGGTCCGTGCCGCCCGCGCCGGCGGCGCCGGGCGCCTTGTACGTCGTGGTGTTCGCGGTCATGGTCAGCCCGCGTCGGTGAACGCGGCGTCCATCTTCTTCGCCGCGTCGTCCGCGGCCCCGGCCACGTCCTTACGGCCGCTGACGATCTCCTGGAACATCGTCGGCAGGATCAGCGAGGAGTCGATCTGGCCCCAGCCCGGCGAGGCCGGGACGAACCTGGCGCCCGCGCCGAGGGTCTTGACGAACGGCTCGACGAACGGCTCCTTCTTCGCGGCCGCGTCCCGTACGTCGGTGTAGGTCGGCAGGAAGCCCATCGCGTCGAACATCTTGGTCTGGGTCTGCTTGCCGGTCAGGGACTTCATCAGGTCAACGGCGAGGGTGCGGTGCGGGCTGCTCTTCAGTACGCCGATGTTGTTCCCGCCCGCGAACGCGGGGGCGACGGAGCCCTCGGCGACGCCGGGCAGCGGCACCACCGCGTACTTGCCCTTCACCGATCCGGCCTCGACGGCCGCGTGGCTGAAGTCGCCGCCGATCGCCATGGCGGCCTTGCCGGAGGCGAAGGCGGTGACGGTGGCGTTGCCGCCCATGGCCGCGCACTTGGCGGCCGGGCAGTTGTCGTCGCCGAAGAGCGAGGTGTAGGCCTCGATGCCCTTGCGGGCCTTGTCGCTGTTGATGGCCGCCTTGTACGTTCCGCCGCTCTCGTCGGCGAGTTCGCCGCCGGCCGCCCAGATGAACGGCATCGCGCCGTAGGTGTACGCGCCGCCGACCGCGAGTCCGTACAGGTCCGGCTTCTTCTTGTGGATCTTCTTCGCGGTGGAGATCAGCTCGGCCTGGGTCTTGGGAGCCTCGATCCCCAGCTCCTTGAAGACGTCCGTGCGGTAGTACAGCGCCCGTACGCCGACGAAGAGCGGGGCGCCGTAGATCTTGCCGTCCACCGTCACGGACTGCTTGGCGGTCGGGTCGGTGTCCTTGGCCTCGTCCCAGGCGTCGAACTCGGCGCTCACGTCGGCGAGTCCGCCGTCCTTGACGTATCCGGCGGTGTCGGTGTTGCCGTATTCGATGAGGTCGGGGGCGCTCTTGGGGTCGTTGAACGCCGCCTTGATGCGCTGGGCACGGGTGTCGACCGGTATGTACTCGACCTCGACCTCCGCACCCTTGTGGGCCTTCTCGAAGTCGGCGACCGCCGCGTCGACGACCTTCTCCTTGGGCTTGTTGCCGACTTCCTGGAAGAGCCAGACACGCAGTGTTCCGGTCTTCTCGTCCCCCTTGGCTCCGGTGTCGGAGGTCTGCGGCGCACAGGCGGTGGCGGTGAGACCGGCCAGCACAAGCGCCGCGGCCGGGGCGGCAATTCGGGCAGAAAGCTTCATCCGGGAACCCCTACCGGTTGGCGTTGCAACATACGCAACGGGCGTTTCGTTCCGCACAACTGGCAGGAGAGTAGGTGCGCACGGCAGACGCGGACAAGTGGTCTCTACCACTCTGTGACCCGGGGGCCCGAAGCAGTGTCGCCGGACGGCTTGCGGACTACTTCTTGTCCTTGCCGCCCTTGCCCTTGTCCTTGTCGCCGCCGGCGCCCATGGACTCGTAGATCTCCTTGCACATGGGGCAGACCGGGTACTTCTTGGGGTCGCGCCCCGGCACCCAGACCTTCCCGCACAGTGCGACCACGGGGGTGCCCTCCAGGGCACTCGCCATGATCTTGTCCTTCTGGACGTAATGGGCGTAGCGCTCGTGGTCGCCGTCGCCGTTCGACACCTGCGGGGTCGGCTCTACGAGGGTGCCCGTACCTGCCCCGCGCTCGGGCTCAAGAGTGCTCATAACCGCCAAGGGTACCGACCGCCCGGAGCTTCAGTTCAGCGAAGGGTCGTCCGGATACGTGGCGATCATCGCCAGTTCGCTGCGCTGACGGCGCAGGACCGCGCGCCAGAGGTGCTCCGGGCGCGGGAAGGAGACGTCTCCGGGTTCGGACTCCACGACGTACCAGGCGCCCTCGGTCAGTTCGGTCTCCAGCTGTCCGGGGCCCCAGCCCGCGTACCCGGCGAAGATCCGCAGCGAGCCCAGCGCCGCCGCCAGCAGCTCCGGCGGCGCCTCCAGGTCCACCAGGCCGATCGCCCCGTACACCCGGCGCCAGCCGAGCGGACCCTCGTCGCCGGGGATCACGGCCACGCCGAGCGCCGAGTCGAGCGAGACCGGTCCGCCCTGGAACACGACGTCCGGCTCGCCGGTCAGGCCGGCCCAGGGCGTGAGGATGTCACCGACGCCGACCGGGGTCGGGCGGTTCAGGACCACGCCGAGCGAGCCCTCCTCGTCGTGGTCGAGCAGGAGCACCACCGCACGGTCGAAATTCGGGTCCGCGAGCGCGGGTGTGGCCACGAGTAGTCGCCCTGTGAGCGAGGACACCTCGGTCATGGCAGAAATGATCCCGCATCTTCGCCTGCCGCGGGGACCAAGTGGGCCGCCCGGTCACCGGCCGGGTCGGAGCGCAGCTCAGGGCGCACGGATGCATGGGGAGCGCGCGATCCGGAGGGCCTTGCGGACGGTAACCCTCCGCAAGTCTCGGGGAGCAGAGCGTGTTGTGGCGAATTCATGACGTTCGTACACCCCCGGTTCTCTTACGGAACGGGGGCGGTCGGCCATTACTCTTTCGTTTGGCCCCCTGCCCGACCACTCCGGAACGCGAGATTCATGACCGGCACAGACGATGTCCTGCTTGTCCACGGCGGAACCCCGCTGGAGGGCGAGATCCGCGTCAGAGGCGCCAAGAACCTGGTGCCGAAGGCGATGGTCGCCGCGCTGCTCGGCAGCGGGCCCAGCCGGCTGCGCAACGTGCCCGACATCCGCGACGTGCGGGTGGTCCGGGGGCTGCTCCAGCTGCACGGCGTGACGGTCCGGCCCGGTGACGAACCGGGTGAGCTGATCCTGGACCCGACCCATGTGGAGAGCGCCAACGTCGCCGACATCGACGCCCACGCGGGCTCCTCGCGCATCCCGATCCTGTTCTGCGGCCCGCTGCTGCACCGGCTCGGCCACGCGTTCATCCCGGGGCTCGGCGGCTGCGACATCGGCGGCCGGCCGATCGACTTCCACTTCGACGTGCTGCGGCAGTTCGGCGCGACCATCGAGAAGCGGGCGGACGGGCAGTACCTGGAGGCCCCGCAGCGGCTGCGCGGCACGAAGATCCGGCTGCCGTACCCGTCGGTGGGCTCCACCGAGCAGGTGCTGCTGACGGCCGTGCTGGCCGAGGGCGTCACCGAGCTGTCCAACGCGGCCGTGGAGCCGGAGATCGAGGACCTCATCTGCGTACTGCAGAAGATGGGCGCGATCATCTCGATGGACACCGACCGGACGATCCGGATCACCGGTGTCGACCGGCTGGACGGTTACACCCACCGGGCCATCCCGGACCGCCTGGAGGCGGCCTCCTGGGCGTCCGCGGCGCTGGCCACCGAGGGCAACATCTACGTACGGGGCGCACAGCAGCGCTCGATGATGACGTTCCTCAACACCTTCCGCCGGGTCGGCGGCGCCTTCGAGATCGACGACGAGGGCATCCGCTTCTGGCACCCGGGCGGCGCGCTGAACGCCATCGCCCTGGAGACGGACGTGCACCCCGGCTTCCAGACCGACTGGCAGCAGCCGCTGGTGGTGGCCCTGACGCAGGCCACGGGCCTGTCCATCGTCCACGAGACGGTGTACGAGTCCCGGCTGGGCTTCACCTCCGCGCTCAACCAGATGGGCGCGCACATCCAGCTCTACCGCGAGTGCCTGGGCGGTTCCGACTGCCGCTTCGGCCAGCGCAACTTCCTGCACTCGGCGGTCGTGTCCGGACCGACCCGGCTGCAGGGCGCGGACCTGGTCATCCCGGACCTGCGCGGCGGCTTCTCGTACCTGATCGCCGCACTGGCGGCACAGGGCACCTCGCGGGTGCACGGCATCGACCTGATCAACCGCGGCTACGAGAACTTCATGGACAAGCTGGAGAAGCTGGGCGCGAAGGTCGAGCTGCCGGGCGGGGCGCTGGTCTGAGACCGCGCGCCGGAAGGCTGCTGACGGGGGTTCGGGGCGCTGCCCCGGGCCCCCGTTCCCCGTTTTCCGGCCCCTGTTCCCCGCCGAACGGGGACCGGGGGTCCGATACCGGGCCGCAGAGGCCCAGAACGGGGCCTCTCGGGCCGGTACACCGAAGGGCGGTCACCCTGGTGGGGTGACCGCCCTTCGTCGCGCCTGTGGGGCTTACTTGCCCTTGGCGGCTTCCTTGAGCTTGGAGCCCGCGGAGACCTTCACGCTGTAGCCGGCCGGGATGTTGATCGGGTCGCCGGTCTGCGGGTTACGAGCGGTGCGAGCGGCACGGTGGGTGCGCTCGAAGGTCAGGAAGCCGGGGATGGTGACCTTCTCGTCGCCCTTGGCGACGATCTCACCGACGGTCTCGGCGAGGGCGGCCAGAACGGCGTCGGCGTCCTTGCGAGTCACCTCGGCGCGGTCGGCCAGGGCGGCCACCAGCTCACTGCGGTTCATGTTGTTACTCCCGTGTTCTTCTTGCCTGTGAGGCGTGAGATCGAAGCCGATGCTGCCAGGGCCCTCGGACAGTCCCCGGACCCGGGTCTGTCGTCAGACCCTCGCGCCCGATTACGCATCCTGCCCCCACCTGCGGCGGTAACGCCAATCCGGCACCCTCCGGAGTCACACGAAAAGCGCCACGGCCTCTTCGTGGTGACGTTCCGTCGACTCCCCGAAAGCGTTCCGCAGCGAAAGCGGGGCCTGCGCGGGGCGCGCCGCCCGCCCACCCTAAAGGGGCGTTTGGGGCGTCGCGACCCGCGACGCGCCGTAGGCCGGGCCGACGTGAGCCGGACCGGCGTGGGGCGCCGCGGGCGCGGCCGGCGCGGGCGGGGCCGCGGCGGGTCGTACCGGAGGATCCGGTCAGCCGAGCTCGCCCGAGGCCGGGCCGGTACCGGCGGCCGCCCTCGCGGCGTCCCGGACGGCTCCGGCGACCGCGCCCGCGACCCGGTCGTTGAAGACCGACGGGATGATGTAGTTCGCGTTCAGCTCGTCCTCGGCGACCACGTCGGCGAGGGCGCCCGCCGCGGCGAGCATCATCTCCGTGTTGACGGTGCGGGACTGGGCGTCCAGCAGACCGCGGAAGACACCCGGGAAGACCAGCACGTTGTTGATCTGGTTCGGGAAGTCGGAGCGGCCGGTGGCGACAACTGCCGCCGTCTGGCGAGCGATTGCCGGGTCGACCTCGGGGTCCGGGTTCGCGAGCGCGAACACGATCGCTCCCTCGGCCATGGCCGCGACGTCGCCGCCGTCCAGCACGTTCGGGGCGGAGACGCCGATGAAGACGTCGGCGCCCACGACCGCCTGCTTGAGGGTGCCGGTGACGGACTCCGGGTTGGTGTTGTCGGCGATCCAGCGCAGCGGCGAGTCGGCGTCGGCGGAGACGAGGTCCTCGCGGCCGGCGTGCACCACGCCGTGGATGTCGGCGACGACGGCGTGCTTGACGCCAGCGGCGATGAGGAGCTTCAGGATGGCCGTACCGGCCGCTCCGGCGCCGGACATGACGACGCGTACGTCCCCGATCCCCTTGCCCACCACGCGAAGCGCGTTGGTCAGCGCGGCCAGTACGACGATCGCGGTGCCGTGCTGGTCGTCGTGGAAGACCGGGATGTCCAGGGCCTCGCGCAGCCGCGCCTCGATCTCGAAGCAGCGGGGGGCGGAGATGTCCTCCAGGTTGATGCCCGCGAAGCCGGGGGCGATCGCCTTGACGATCTCGACGATGGCGTCGGTGTCCTGGGTGTCCAGGCAGATCGGCCAGGCGTCGATGTCGGCGAAGCGCTTGAAGAGGGCCGCCTTGCCCTCCATGACCGGCATGGCGGCCATCGGGCCGATGTTGCCGAGGCCGAGCACGGCGGAGCCGTCGGTCACGACCGCAACGGTGTTGCGCTTGATGGTGAGGCGGCGGGCGTCCTCGGGGTTCTCGGCGATCGCCATGCAGACCCGGGCCACGCCCGGGGTGTAGATCATCGAGAGGTCGTCGCGGTTGCGGATGGGGTGCTTGGACGCCATCTCGATCTTGCCGCCGAGGTGCATCAGGAACGTACGGTCGGAGACCTTGCCGAGGACGACGCCCTCGATGCCGCGCAGGCCCTCGACGATCTCGTCGGCGTGCGAGGTGGAGGTGGCCGCGATGGTGACGTCGATCCGGAGCTTCTCGTGACCGGAGGCGGTCACGTCGAGGCCGGTGACCGAACCGCCGGAGGACTCCACGGCCGTGGTGAGCTGGGAGACCGCTGTGCCGCTCGCGGGCACCTCCAGCCTGACCGTCATCGAGTACGAGACGCTGGGCGCCGTTGCCATGGCCGAGTCCTTCGCTTTCCTTAGCTTCTTTGCCGCGCGACCGGGGCGCTCGCCTCGGACACGCTTCCCGATCGTCGCACCTACTGGCCGGTAGCCGGTAATGACTGCCACTCTTCGGAAAGTAATTTCCACCATACGAGATATGAGGGCTCCGGCGGAAGCCCCGAGCCGACCCCGGCGGGGTCCGCTGGGCTCCAGGTGGGATCCGCTGGGGTCCGGGCGGGGTCCACTGGGGTCCGGCCGGCTCCGGAACAGAAACGGACTCCGGAAACAAAAACAGACCCGCGCCACCTGGAGGTGACGCGGGTCTGTCTTCTGGGTCAAGCGGCACCGACCCGCCATGCTCGCCTCGCGGCAAGTGGTCGCTCGTAGCGACGAAGGTTGGGCCCGGGGGCTTGGATCGAGCCGGTGCCGACACCAGGCTAACAAAGACCCCGAAGAAGTGATTCCCCGCAGCACAGGTTGACCCGAAAAACAGGCGATCAGTCCCTCAGCAGGTCCGGAACCCCGTCCTCGTCCGGCAGATCCCGCTCCCCCGACACCACCGTGAGCTGCTGCGTCGCACGCGTCAACGCCACGTACAGCACCCGCAGGCCCGCCGGGGACTCGTCCGCGATCTCCGCGGGCGAGACGACCACCGTGGCGTCGTACTCCAGGCCCTTCGCCTCCAGGCTGCCCAGCGCCACCACCCGCTCGCCCAGCTCGGCGAGCCAGGCACGGGCCTGCGCCCGGCGGTTCATCGCGACGACCACGCCCACCGTGCCGTCGACCTCGCCGAGCAGCCGCCGCGCCTCCTCGCGCACCGAGGCGGCCAGATCGCCGTCCCGTACCGTCTCGAAGCGCGGCTTCACCCCGGTTGAGCGGACCGCGGACGGGGACTCCATCCCGGGCATCGCCAGCGCCAGGACCTTGGCGGCCAGCTCGGCGATCTCCGCCGGGTTGCGGTAGTTGACCGTGAGGGTGAAGCGGCGGCGCGGCCGGTTGCCGAGCGCCTCGTCGCGCGCGCGGGCGGCCTCGTCCGGGTCGGACCAGGAGGACTGCGCCGGGTCGCCGACGATCGTCCAGGTGGCGTGCCTGCCCCGGCGGCCGACCATCCGCCACTGCATGGGCGTCAGGTCCTGCGCCTCGTCGACGATGACGTGCGCGTACTCCGTGCGCTCCGCGGCCAGCCGCTCGGCGCGCTCGCGCTGGGTCTCCTCGCGCTGCGGCATCAGCTCCTCCAGCCCGGAGAGCTGGTCCAGCGGGTCGAGTTCGCGCTTCTTCTTGGGCCGGTGCGGTGTGCCCAGCAGCGTGTGGAGCTCGTCGAGGATGGCCACGTCGTGCACGGACAACGGTCCGTTCCCCGCGCTGTCGAGCCGCTTCAGGGAGCGGGCGAAACGGCGCACCTCGCCCTGGTTGAGGACCCGGCGGGCCCAGCGGCCGAGCCGCTTCTCGTCGGCCATCGCCGCGAGCACCCCGCGCGGGGTCAGCTCGGGCCACCAGGCGTTCAGGAAGTCGAGGAAGTCCGTCTCGGTGGAGACGTCCTCGTCGAAGGAGGAGCGCAGTTCGGCGGCGAGTTCCGGGTCGGTGTAGCGGCCCCGGCCCGAGGACTTGTTCCACAGTGCGTCCAGCAGCAGTCTGCGGGCGCGCGGGCGCAGCAGGTTGACCGGGGCGGTGCCGCCGAGGACGGACTGCCGGATGCGGTGGAGTTCGTCGGCGTTCAGCTCGACGCGGGCGCCGAACGCGACCACCCGCAACCGGGTGGGGGTGGCCGGGGCGGCGTCGGTCTCCTCCTCGTCGCCGAAGAACAGCTGGCCGTCCCGGTCCGCCGCCCTGCGGGAGGTGCCGGGCTGTTCCAGGGCGCCCCGGGAGGCCTTGCGCAGTACCTGGAGCATCCGCGAGGAGCCCTTGATCCGGGCGACGGCGGGGTCGTCGTAGGTGGTGGCGCCCTCGACGCCGGCCGCCTCGTCGGAGAGCGAGCCGACGGCGCGGATCGCGACCTGCCCCTCCTCGCCCAGCGAGGGCAGCACGCCTTCGGTGTACGCGACCAGGAGCGGGGTCGGCGACACGACGAGGATGCCGCCCGCGTATCGCCGCCGGTCCTGGTAGAGGAGGTACGCGGCGCGGTGCAGCGCGACGGCCGTCTTGCCGGTGCCGGGGCCGCCGGAGACCTCGGTGACCGAGGCGGCGGGGGCCCGGATCACCAGGTCCTGTTCGGCCTGGATGGAGGAGACGATGTCCCGCATGGTGTGGCTGCGGGCCTGGCCGAGCGCCGCCATCAGGGCGCCGTCCCCGATCACCGGCAGCTCGGCGCCGTCCAGGTACGCGGTCAGCTCGGGGCGCATCAGGTCGTCCTCGACCCCGAGGACCTTGCGGCCCTTGGAGCGGATGACCCGGCGGCGCACGACCCTGCCGGGTTCCTTCGGCGTCGACCGGTAGAACGGTGCGGCGGCCGGCGCGCGCCAGTCGATGACCAGCGGCGCGTAGTCGGAGTCGAGGACCCCGATCCGGCCGATGTGCAGCGTCTCCGCGATCTCGGCCGAACTGTCGTCGCGTACCGCGTCCTCGGCTGGTTCGACGGAGGTGTACGCGCCGTCCGGGCCGCGTACGCCGTCCTTGCCGAGCAGCAGGTCGATCCTTCCGAAGAGGAAGTCCTCGAACTCGCTGTTCAGCCGGTTGAGGTGGATTCCGGCCCGGAACACCTGGGCGTCACGCTCGGCGAGCGCCCCCGGGGTACCCACCTGGCCGCGCTTGACGGCGTCATTCATGAGAAATTCCGCCTCGTGGATCTTCTCCTCAAGGCGGTGATAAACACGGTCGAGATGTTCCTGCTCGACACCGATTTCCCGGTCCCGCAACGAATCGACAGCGGCATCCTGCGCGGCCACCGAGGCCCCCTTCTGACGTGCATTGGGCAGCCGTCAACCTTATGCGAAGGGTGACCCGCCGCGCACCTGCCGCGCGTCTCGAAATGGTCTGCCGGGGGTATCGGTCAGGCATCTACCTCGACCAGCCGCCCGCCGTCGAAGGTACGCACCTCGAAATGGTCGATGTCGCCCCGTCCCATGGCCGCTCCGCCGGAGACATAGAGCGGGTATTCGGCGCCCGGGTACGGGGAGTCCTGGATGCCGTACCCCCACTCCGGTACGGACCAGGAGGTGACGACCTCCTCCTCGCCGGACCTCGACACCGCGATCAGCCGGCATTTCTGCGGGCCCGTCACGTTCCTGAGCTCCAGCACGGTGCTGGTGCCCCAGGGCCTCTCCGCCATGCCGACGGCGGCGGAGACCCGGGTACGGGGGTCGGTGGCCCGCACCTTCTCCGGCATGCGGCGGAAGGCTGCTCCCTCGGCGGGGCCGGCGGGGTCGACGGGGTCGGTCGAGGTGGTGGGGTCGTTGGGAGTGGTGGGAGTGGTGGGAGTGGTGGGTGTGGTGGAGCCGGTGGGGTACGGTCCGGCCGCCCGCGCCGCCGGGCCGTCGTCGCCGCCCGCCAGGACCGCGACCACCGGGCCACCGATGATCAGCGCCACCGCCGCCGCCACCAGAACCACGGAGCGGCGCCTGCGCCGGACCCGCCCGGCCGTCACCTCGTCGACCAGCCGCTCCAGCACGTGGGGGCCGGGCTGCCCCGGTACGTACCGGACGGCGGGCGCACCCCGGTAGCCGGAGACCCGCGCGAGGACGGGCTCCAGGCCGGCGAGCTCGTCGAGCCGGGCGGCACACGGGTCACAGCCGGTCAGGTGCGCCTCGAAGGCGGTCGCCTCGGCGTCGTCGAGAACACCGAGGAGGTACGCACCGGCGGCGTCGTGCCCGGCCGGGTCGACGGGGGTGTGGTCGGAAGGGCTGGAGAGTCCGGAAGGGCTGCGGAGGTCTGAGGGGCTGGAGGGGCTGGAGGGGCCTGACAAGCTGTGGGGGCCGGTCGGCCTGAGCCCGAAGGGCTCCCACTCGTGGTCGTCGTTCATGCCGTGATCCCCCTCTCCTCCAGTGCGAGTTTCATCGAGCGCAGTGCGTAGAAGACCCGTGACCGTACCGTCCCGCTCGGAATGCCCAGCACCTCGGCCGCCTCACCGACCGTGCGGCCCTTGAAGTAGGTCTCGACCAGGGCCTCCCGGTGCGCGGTGGTCAGATCGTCGAGCGCCTCGGACAGCGTCATCAGCCACAGCGCCTTCTCCATCTCGTCCTCCGCGGGCACTGCCTCCAGCGGCGACGGGTCGACCTCGGGCGGCCGGGCCCGTCTGCTGCGGTGGCCGTCGATGACGATGCGCCGGGCGACCGTCACCAGCCAGGGCCGGACCGATCCGGTCGCGCCGCCCAGCCGCCCGGCGTTCTTCCAGGCCCGGATGAGCGTCTCCTGCACCACGTCCTCGGCGCGCTGCCGGTCACCGGCGACCAGGCGGAGCACGTACGCGAACAGGGGCCCGGCATGCTCGCGGTAGAGCGCCCGCATCAGCTCCTCGTCCGGGACGGCGGAGGGCGACTCCGGGACGGCGGAGGGCGACGAGGAGTGGGGGGAGGACGTGGAAGAGGACGCGGGGG